>JAJNDJ010000297.1 GCA_021156345.1 Rubrobacteraceae bacterium
GTTCTCGTTGAACGTGTGGCTGAGGTAGTTGCCGGTCACCGCGTACCATTCGTCCCACCCTGGAGGAATGTAGGTCTCTTTGTAGCCGTTGAGATACTTCCCGAAGAAGGCAGTCCTGTAACCCTGCTCCTTCACCCAGGTGGCCATAGTAGAGTTCTCGTGGCCAAGGAAGCGGAACTTCTGAAAGCCACCGCGCGGGGGGTCGTTGCTGAGAATCTCGTGGTTGTGGGTGTACTGGCCGCGCAGGATGGTGGCCCTGCTTGGACAGCACAGGGAGTTGGTCACGAACGCGTTGTCGAAGGTCGTGCCCTTGTCTATGAGCAGCGACTCAAGGTTGGGCATGTGTCGAAGCGCACGTGGATTCAAGTCGTTTACGGCCAGATCGTCGGTGAGGATGAGAATAACGTTAGGGGGTTTCGGCTCCTGCTTCTGGTTCTCTGCCTGTTTCCCCTCGGCCGAAGGGAAGCAGGCAGAGAGAGCGCAGGCCACGGCCACCCCGAGGAGCGCATACATAGCTACCGAGAATATTCTCTTGGTCTGATCCACTGCCATCACGTCCGTACTGCCGGACGGTGCACCGAGGGGCGCCGTTCGGACATCCTTTAGCTATACCCCGGGGAGGGTCCTTGCAAGCTTCTTCGAGTCACTCGACCTTCCGAGTCTGTGTTTCCTCCAGGTTAAGTGTTATACATTCCCGCGATGGGCGAGTCCAATTCCACAAGACCGGCGAGGCGCAAGGAGCCAGAGGCAAGAGCAGGTTCCGTTCGGTCTTCGAGACCGCTCGGAGACCGGCTAGACGTTCCACCCGAAAGGGCGCAACAAACAGGCTACCGCGGAGCGGCGTTTGATCTCTGATCTGCTTCGGGCTCTCCTTGCAGCCTTACTGATCGGGGTTCTGCCAGGGTGGTTCTGGACGCGGTGCCTGCTGGCGTCAGGCGACCGCGCCGAGCAGCTCGCCTACACCGTAGCGCTCTCCCTCACGCTCGTGCCTACAGTCGCGCTCGCGCAGACTTACCTCTTCGCGACGGGCGTCACCTTCGCGGTGAGTGTCGTCTCGGTTGCGCTGGTATTCTTGGCTGGCCTTGCCGCCTACCTGCTGTTCGGGCCTGCCAAAAAGAGCGAGGAGCCACTCTCCCTCCCGCCTTCGCCTCCCGGCCTTCCGACGCTGGCGCCGCTCGCCGCCGCACTCGCGCTGTCCCTCTTGATGCTCCTCGGTATCGCCCCCACGGTATGGTTGATGATCCCGATCGCGGTCCTCGTAATCGCCGCGGTCCTCGTAATCGCCGCCGGGATCGCCTACTGGTCGACCTTCCAGGGGGGAGAAGCACCCCCGGCGGCACCCGGGAGATCGGTCTCCGCGGCGGGGCGCTACGCGTTGCTCTCCCTGGTGCTGCTGTTCGTGCTCGCGCGTGGCTACCTGGGCCCTATCGTAAACGGCTGGTCCTACCCCAGGGGCGTGGACCGCTACGAGCACGCGGTGATGGCAGGCATGATGATGAGGGAAGGGTCGAACGAATCGTTCATGCTCTACCCGCCGGGCTTCCACCTCCTTACCGCCATGATCTCGCGCCTTAGCGGCATCGGGCCGCTGGAGGTCTTCCCGATCCTTGCTCCCATGCTCCCTTTTATGGGTGCCCTGGCGTGTTACGCGCTCGCGAAGCGCCTCTGGGGCTGGGAGTATGGGGTGGCCGCAGCCCTCACCTCGGGCCTGCTCCTCGGCGGTACGTACATGCACTTCGAGGAGGCCCGCTACCCGAACTTCATAGGTGAGTATTTCCTGATCGTGCTGGCCGTCGCCGCCCTGGTCGGGATGTACTCTTCTCCGTCGGCACGCGCAGGTCTCTTGCTCGCACTACTCGGCTCCTCGACGGTCCTCTACCATCAGATAGCGGGCTACACCCTCGCCGTGCTGCTCGGTTTGGTGTGCGTTCTCTTCCTGCCCTACCTGCTCCTTAAGGACCGCAGGAAAGGGGTATTCCTCGCTCTCTCGCTCGCGCTCCTCGGCCTCCTCTCCGTTATCTACGCCTGGGACACCTACGACTTGCCCAGTCTGGTGGCAGGGATATTTGGCGGGTCGGAGACGGGGAGGGGAGGGGAGGCCGTGGCGATGGCGATCGGAACCAAGCCGGCGAACGGTCCTGGACACTTCCTCTCGACGATGTCACACCCTGTTCTCTGGCTCGGCCTGCTCGGCCTGTCGCTCATGCTCGCAGGAGCCAAGAACGCGAGAGATACGCCTGACATCCTGGCGCGCCTCACCCTGCTGGTGTGGACCCTGCTGCTGTTCTTCGGCAGCCTGACCTCCTACAGTGGCTTTCCCGATCGCTTCGAGCGTGACCTCGGCGTTCCCCTGGCACTGTTCGCAGCCCTCACCCTCGTCACCCTGGTGCGGCTCTCACCCCGGCCGGGCGGACGTACCGTCTATGTGGCTGCCCTGCTCGCCATTACCCTCTCGGTTACCCTCCTTGGTGCGCAATCCGTACTTAGCCTGGAGCAAGCCGCGGGACCCAGCACGCGACCCAAAGACAGGCCGGCTCCGGCCAACATCGTCGCAGCCGGCGCGTGGCTCGGGCGGCACAACAACGGAGGAAGCATAGTCGCTACGCCATACCTGAAGCACGTCCCTAGCCGGGCCATGCTCGCGATGGGCGGCTACACGCGGATGCAGTCCTACGACGCGGCCAGGATAAGGCGGGCCAGGGACCTCCCGCCCTTCGGTGCCCCTCCGCTGTGGGACGCGCTGTGGGTGCTGGAGCATCCGGCGAGCGGGCGTACCGCACAGCTCCTGGAGAAGAACGACGTGCGCTACATCGTGTTCCACAAGCGTTATCCCTGGATAGACTGGCGTCCTTTCGCACTCCAGAGGGGCCTCTACAGGACGGTCTACGAGAACGACGGCGTCATCATCTTCGCGCCCCGCCAGAACTAGCAACTGCCGAGGCCGGAGCACCCGCACCGTACGGCATTCGAGAACAGAGACGTGCTGATCGTCGAGAGGCGCTGACGCGACTATAATCCCCTCCGCGTCTTGGCAAGAGATCCAGGGCCAGTGATGGATAGAGAGCGCAGGAAGAGCACCGGTGTAGCGTTCGTGCTCGCGGTCTACGCCGCGAGCCGCCTGTTCTACCTGATCTCCGGCTCCCTTCTCGCCTACCTCGTACCGA
>JAJNDJ010000298.1 GCA_021156345.1 Rubrobacteraceae bacterium
CAACTTCCTCCTCAACAACGCGTTCACCTGGCGCGATATCAGGCACTCGAGCAGGATCCACTTCTTCCTGCGCGGCGTCCTGGCCTATCCCGTC
Organism: Rubrobacteraceae bacterium; assembly: GCA_021156345.1. Next base: position 95 of record JAJNDJ010000298.1, read on the forward strand.
GCCGTGATGGGCATAGGGGCGAACTTCGCCGTCTGGTACCCTCTCGTGAAGTACGTCTCAGACGACTTTCCGTACTACGCGTTGTTCAATCTGCTCGGCATAGTTGCAGGGACGAGCGTGAACTTCATCCTCTCCTCACAGCTCGTATTCCGTCCCTCGACGCCGAAAAACCTCGACCCCGATGCTCCGCCCAAGCAGATAGCCGAGGAAGTAAGGCGCGAGCTCAAAGCCGACAGGGTTGCCTTGATCAGGGTCCCTGATCTTACGCCTCTCGGAGAACATTCGCCCCGGGATCTCACCGCCTCGGACCGGAGCGTGATAGACCTGGTCGTCAAGACCACCCACCCCACCCTGACCGTGACCGGCCCCCGGCGCCTGCCCCAGGCCCGCACGAACGCCCGCTGGACCAACTCCCTGGCGGTCCCGATCATCAACGACGATCATGCCCTGGGCGTAGTCTACGCAACCCGAAAATCAACCGAACCATTCACCGAAGAAGACCTCAACTGGCTGACCGCATACACGAGCACCGCCGCAAGGATATTCGAGTAACTACGCTCGCCCCCATCATCGAGAGCCAGGCCGTGATCACATCTCATGGAGCCCTGAAACGAAAAAAGGCGTCCCGGCAGTGCTGCCGGAACGCTTTGTGCGGCCCCCCCATCAGGAGCCTCTAACCGGACTCAATCACCCCTCCCCGCTGATGAAGTCCGTCGCGATCCCGCGCCTAGACCCAAGCGTCTAACCGAGCCCCAGGTAGGCGGGAATCATCCAAACAGAAGTTAGCATCCTCCTATACGTCCCGCAACCTCCTGCAATCCCTATACCTGAGCCGGAAAATGTATACTATGTGTCGTCAGATACGATATGTCCGCAACCCGCCACAGATCAATACTATATGTTGAGTCTAAACCAAAATCATAATCTATCATAATAAATCTATTAACCTGTCAGTAGAGAGTAAGGTAAGTTTAATGTTGAGATGCATCCATTGGTGCCGGTGGGGAGCCTAGCGTAGTCTCCGGGCGGGTAATTGGCATGTGCAGCACCGAGGGTCGTTGCCACGGCTACGGCGGTGCGCTTTATACTACCGGTATGAGGCCGATTTGCTTTCTCTCCGACTTCGGTCTAGCCGACGACTTCGCCGGCACGTGCAAGGGTGTAATGCTGAGGATCGCGCCTGGTATGTCCATCATTGACCTGACGCACGAGGTACCTGGTTTCGAGGTAGAGACGGGGGCTGAGATCCTGCAGCACGCCACCCGCTACATGCCAGCCGACACGGTATACCTGGCGGTAGTAGATCCGGGAGTCGGCACAGAGCGACGGGAGCTGGCACTACGGACGGACAGAGGTTCCTTGCTGGTCGGTCCGGACAACGGGCTGCTCGTTCCGGCGGCGGAGTCTCTGGGTGGCATCTCGGCTGCTTGTGCGCTGACCGAGGAGCGCTTTCACCTGCATCCCGTCTCCAGCACCTTTCACGGCCGCGACGTCTTCGCCCCGGTAGCGGCCCATCTTGCGGCCGGGGTTGGACTTTCGGACCTGGGGGAACCTGTGGACCCTTCTTCACTGATGCGTCTCAGACCGCCGAGCGTACTCGTAGATGAGGGCGCTGGTCTCGTTACCCGCATCATCTCCGTCGACCGCTTCGGCAACGCAAGGCTCTCCATCATGCAGGAGGAGGCGGGCCTCGAGTATGGTGACATCCTGGAAGTAGACGCCGGTGACGGCAGGATGTCGGTTCGACTCGTCGAGACCTTCGGGTCGGCCAAAGCTGGCGAACTGGTGCTCGTCCCCGACTCCCACTGGCGCCTGAGCCTAGCCATAAACAAGGGTAGCGCGTCCCAAGCGCTCGCGCTCCAGGTCGGAGGAAAGGTACGCGGAGGAACGCACCCCTCTCGCCCGGGGAGCGAAACCGGATGCTGCGGGCGGCGGCGCTGCGTCCGATCAACGTTACGATGCTCGTGATCGGGGCTGGCGTCTTCGCAACCACCCTGGCGTGGTGGTTGTTGCCCTTGACCATCGTAACCTACGCTTCCCTGGTCTTCCTGGCCGCGAGAGATCCAATCTTCCAGCGCAAGGTCCTCCGGGAAGGCGAGGTTCCGAACACATCGCCGAACGCCGTAGAGAGCAGTGAAGTCTCTCCCGAGCGCCGCGCCCGCTGGCTCCCACGAGGAGAGACCCGCCAGAAGGTGGAGGCAGCCCTCGATGTGTACCGCAAGATCGTCGCCGCCATCGAGACCTCAGACGACGTAACCAGGGCGGTCCTCGACGATGTTGTCCCCAGGCTGCACGCGGCTGCGGACCGACTGGTTGACGTGGCCCAGGGTAGGGAGAGGGCCGCCGAAGTCGCACGTGATCTTGGCCGGGATACTGGCTCCGCCGCACCCACTACCGCAAGACAGGAGAACCTGCGTGAGCTCGAAAATAGGATAAGCGTCGCAGACCTGGAGATCTCCGAAACGTACCAGGAGCTTCTGGACCTCAGGGCGAAGGTTGTCAGGATCTCCATAGATAGCGAGAACCCTGCCAGGACGAATGACCTCAACGCTTCACTCGACGGCCTCAATGCCAGACTCGAAGCCCTCAGCGAACTCATGGCCTCGCCAGGAGAACCTCCCCGAGAACACGACTAAA
>JAJNDJ010000032.1 GCA_021156345.1 Rubrobacteraceae bacterium
GCATTCGGTTGCCTGGAATTTGGGCATAGCCGCTTTCAATTTCCTGCCAATCGCCGCTGGCATAGCAATACTCAGATATCGCCTCTACGACATAGACGTCGTCATTAACCGCACCTTGGTCTACGGTGTGCTAACGGCAGCGCTTGCGCTGGTGTACGTCGGTAGCATAGTCCTGTTCCAAGGACTATTCCGCGCCCTTACCGGTGAGACTTCGCAGCTCGCTGTAGTGGCTTCCACCCTAGCAATAGCCGCGTTGTTCGTGCCCCTGCGCCGTAGAGTACAGGCGTTCATAGATCGCCGCTTCTACCGCCGGAACTACGATGTGGCAAAGACCCTGCAAGCGTTCAACATGAGGCTGCGCAACGATGTGGACCTTGACAGCGTCGCCGATGATCTAGTAGAGGTGGTTAAAGAGACGATGCAGCCGGCGCACGTCTCATTGTGGTTGCGCCCGCCTGAACGGAAAATATAAGGTTTACCCGAACTTCGTCGTAACGATAGCCTAGCAACGCGGGACAGAAGGGTTGGGAGAAGGAGGAAAGCACGCATGGAATCACCGAACCTTATCCGATGGGGAGGATTCGCAGCCCTGCTGGCCGGGGTGTTCTTCATTGTGGAAGCCGCGGCAGGTCCGTTCATCACGGATTTTCATTGGGCATTCCACGCGCTAGACTCCCCCGCCCACGCACTCTTGGCGGTAGGACTGGTAGGCCTTTATCTCTGGCAGAATAGGCAAGAACACTTTGGGTTGTTAGGGACGGTAGGTGTTATTCTGATAGTTGCCGCCTCCGTGTTGATAACCCTCGGTGGCCTCGCCATCGTCTTCATTGATGGTGTGCTTAGGACTGAGGCGGAGGTGTTGAATGACATTGTTCATCCACTGGAGCTCGTGGTGATGATAGGCGCGGTGCTTTTCGGTATGGCTACCATGCGTGTGAATGTCTTGCCGAGCAGCGGAGCGATGCTGATCATAATCGGTGCGCTAGTGTACTTTGGGATAAAAATTGTCGGCGTTGGGCCAGAATGGCTTATCTCGGTAGCAGTGGCGATATTGGGTGCCGGGTGGGTGTGGCTGGGGCAAGCTCTCTGGTCGGAAAGTGGTGCGTCGGTACAGCAGCCTAAGCGTGTGAGGTGATCGAGGCGCCGAGCAACGAGCAACCCTCGTTGGTTAGTGAAGCGATGCAAGCGGCCCGCGTCTCGTTGTGGTTGCGACCCGACCTACGTCCGAGGGGAACCGAAAGGCACGAGTAGGACAACTAGCCCAGCGACTTGTCCATACCGTCGGCGGTGTTGCGGCCCACAGAAGGCATCCAGCGAGAGTAGCGGTCGAAGATAAGCTGGATTCTAGTTTATCTCGCGAGGTGCTAGATGTCCTTCAGGTGAATGCCAGAACCGAGCACGATCGTGAGGCAGCTATGCCTCTATTGATACCACTCTGATACCACCGGGAGCGCAATACGGTGCAACACTCAGCAAAGCATAGAAAGGAAACCGGCCTAGATATGCGGGATCTGCAAGCCCCTGCACACCCCTGCAACGCCTGACCGCACACTCGTAAAGAGATAAGGAAAGCGGTTCGAGTCCGTTCGTCGGCTCTATATTCTTGACTAGTTTGTAGCTGCTATGCCAGGGGGCAACCCATGGCTCGGATCCTCTAGAGGGCTCCCAGCACTTCGGTGAATGAGAGAAAGTAGGTGGGGAGTGATCCTACTCATCTGACCTAGCCCATTCGGTAGACGCGCGCCTCCCATGGCCGGAGCGCAAAGCGCTGAATGTCCTCTGCGGTATCCACCGGGTAGTTGGCAAGGACGAGCTCGGTGCTTTTCCAGCGGTAGGCGTAGGGGATTTCGACGGTAACTGGCTCTCCGGAGAAGTTGGCGAGGACAAGTAGCTCGGTGCTGCCGTAGCGTCGAGTGAACGCGTAGACCTGGTTGTGGTCGGCGAGCAGCATGTGGAAGTCGCCGTGGACGACGGCCGGTTCCGTGTGGCGGAGCTCGATCAGCCGTCGGTAGTAGTGAAACACCGAGTCCTCGTCGGCGATCTCAGCTCGTGCGTTGATCTCCTTGTAGTTGGGGTTGACCGCGATCCACGGTGTACCGGTGGTGAAGCCGGCATTCTCGGTGTCGTCCCATTGCATCGGGGTGCGAGCGTTATCGCGGCTGCTGACGCGAAGCATGGCCAGGGCGGTTTCGGGGTCTGCGCCCGTACTAACGGCTTCGGCGTAATGATTGAGTGATTGGACGTCACGGTAGTCGTCGATCGAGGCGAAGGGCGCGTTGGTCATGCCGAGCTCCTCGCCCTGGTAGACGTAGGGCGTCCCGCGGTGCAGATGTAGCACGGTGCCGAGCATCTTCGCTGAGCGCACGCGATGCTCTCCGTCGTCGCCGAAACGCGAGACGACGCGCGGTTGGTCATGATTGTTCCAGTACAGGCTGTTCCAACCAACCTTGGCCAGGCTAGCCTGCCAGCGCCCGAGGACCGCCTTGAGGTCGCGCAGGCGCAGCGGGCGAACGTCCCACCGCGTTTCGCCGTGGTCGACTTGGACGTGCTCGAACTGGAAGACCATGTCCACTTCGCGGCGGGCGGGATCGGTGTAGAGCTTGGCCTCATCGACCGTCACTCCGGGCATCTCGCCGACGGTGATCAGGCCCTCACGTCCGGCGAAGACTTCGCGGTGCATCTCTTGCAGGAACTCGTGGATGCGAGACCCGTCGACGAAGAACGGCATGCCGTCGCCGTAGAGGCTGCCGTCGTGCACGTGGCCGTCGGGCAGCTTGGTATCTTTGGAGATGAAGTTGATGACGTCCATGCGGAACCCGTCGATGCCGCGGTTCAGCCACCAGCGCATCATCGAGTAGACCGCTTGACGGACTTCGGCATTTTCCCAGTTGAGGTCGGGCTGCTTACGCGAGAACAGGTGCAGATAGTACTCACCCGTTTCGTCGTCGAGCTCCCACGCCGGGCCGGAGAATATCGAGCCCCAGTTGTTTGGCTCGGCGCCCGGATCGCCCGGGCTCATGTCCTCGCGTGCGGGCCGCCACCAGTACCAGTCGCGCTTCGGATTGTCTTTGGAGGCGCGCGACTCGACGAACCACGGGTGCTCATCGGAGGTGTGATTGACGACAAGATCCATAACGAGCTTCATCCCGCGCTCGTGGACCGCTGCCAGCAGCGCGTCGAACTGCTCGAGCGAGCCGAACGTAGGGTCGATGTCCTGGTAGTCGCTGATGTCGTAGCCGGCGTCGTCCTGGGGCGAAGGGTAGATCGGAGACAGCCACAACACGTCCACCCCCAAGGCCGCGAGATAGTCCAGCCGCGAGATGATTCCGGCGAGATCTCCGATCCCGTCTCCGTCGCCGTCCGCAAAGCTGCGTGGCCAGATCTGGTAGACGACACTCTCTTTCCACCACTGCTGCTGCATCGTGCCTAATGTCCCTCCTGCAGTAGTAGGTTTGCGAAGTCGGGTTTCAGCGCGTCACATTTTGATAGGCGCCTGGTCTGAGTGACTTTCATGTTCGGAGTATGGCAGCGTTCGTGGGAGCTCTCAATCAAACCGCTCATGCCTGTTGTCAGAACGAAGCGTGATGCCTGCGACGCGCCGCAGCCGCGACCCCGGCGAACCTACGAGGCGAAGAAGCCCGTGAGCAGCCCGGCTACGGCGTCGGGGGCGTCCTCCTGGGCAAGGTGCGCGCAACGGGGTATCGTCCTCAGTTGCGAACCGGGGATGGCCTCGTGCAGTTGTTGACCTTTCTCAGGCGGTATCCACCGGTCCTCTTCGCCCCACACGATCATCACGGGGCGCTCTATGCGCGCGTAGAGCGGCTGCACCTCGTCGGTGTAGCGCGGGTCGTTCTGAAAGATCTGGCGGTAGAATGCATCCTGCCCTTCCGGGCCCAGCCAGGGCTCGATGTATGGCCCCAGTGTCGCGTCGTCCATAGGCACGTAGGTCGCGTCCCGTACGTAAGCGGCCACCAACGCCTTGTGCATGTAGGCCGGCATCTGCCTGAAGACTCCTACGTGGTCCTGGACGAGGCGGTAGAAGGGCGAGCCCCAAGGGGAGAGGGCGACCGCGTCGATGAGGGCGATCGCGCGGAAGTCGCGCCCCTCCAGGAGGTGGGCCCTGAGGGCGATCGCGCCGCCGAAGTCGTGCCCAACGACGGCGGGCTTTTCCAACCCCAAATGGTCGAGCAAGCCGGAGAGGATCCTACCTTGGGCGGCCAGGGAGACGTCCTGGCCTTCCCTCTTCTCAGAGGAGCCGTACCCGGGGAGATCGAAGGCGTAGACTCTCATCGTCTCGGCCAGAGCGGGGACGACCCTGCGCCACACATAGGACGAGAAGGGGGTGCCGTGGACCAGCACCACCGGGGGTCCAGTCCCGAACGCCTCGTAGCGCACCACCCCTTGAGAGGATCTGTATTCCCTGCTCAACGTCCATCTGTCCATCGCCTTGGATCTCCTCTCCGTTGCGCGCTCGCGCCGCATATGATGGGCCGGCGGGACCCATCGGTCCACGTTCTCGGGATCACGGGCCACCTCGGGGCGGAGGAGGTAGATCACTCGGGTTTCTGCCAGCGGCGTGATTGCTCCCCTCGCCTTCACTATCGATAACGACATTCGGCCCCTGGTGTTGCACAACTTACTCCTTCCACACCAACTCCAGAGTACCTGGTTCACGGGAGGAAGCCCATTCTGACAGCAGATTGCGAACCCCATTGACTCACATGCATGCCACAGGCACACGCCTCGCTGCGACTGTGTCCTGATACACGGCTTCGAACCAGGATAGCCAGAAGACTATTACTCCGCCCTAAGAAGAGAAGAGATAGCGTGTCTTGAGAGATGCTGCTCAACCCTCCCTAAGCTAAGATGTTCGTAACGAGCAGGAGGTACGTCCATGACAACCAAAGCTGGCGTCGGCTTGAGTCGACAACACAATCCCAACCTTGCGGGTCGCGAGGCTGCCGAGCAAGCACTCAAGAAGGCGGGCGTCGAGAAGCCAGCCTTCGTCTTCATGTTCGCCTCGATCGGATACGATCAGCACTCCGTGTTGCGTGCAGTCCGCGAGGCTACTGGAGGGGCACCCCTCACAGGTTGTTCGGTAGAGGGCACGATCGATGGAGACGACGCGGACGAATCTAATTTCTCGGTGTTGGTTACGGTGATCTCTTCGGACGACCTGCGGTGGCACAATGGACTAGCGACGGACCTTAGCGCCGACTCATGCGCCCTTGGGAAGCGGGTAGCCAAGGACCTGCTGCCGCACCTGTCTGCTGACACCATCGGACTGTTTATCTTTCCTGATGGGCTCACGTACGACATCGACAACTTCTTTGCGGGGCTGGAGGAGGATCTCCCCAGCGAGCGATTCCTCCCGATCTGGGGCGGGGGAGCCGGCAACAATCTCAATTTGGGGAAGCCAACCTACCAGTATTGCGACGACGAGGTCGTATCCGACGGAATCTCCTACGCGCTGCTCTCGGGCGAGGCGCGACCTGCCTGGGCCATAGGTCATAGCCTGATCCCAATAGGGGGCGAGCGTATAGTGACCCGCTCTGAAGGGAACGTCATCTACGAGATCGACGGTAAACCCGCCACTGAAGTACTGAAGGAGTATCTACCAGAGGATGCCCTTACCGAGGATCGCGACTGGCTGCGTTACGCTATCTCGCTCGCGCTCAGTTTCAGAGCCCCTAGCTACATGAAGGATGAGGAGTACATTGTTCGAGGCGTACCTCAACTGAGCCTGACCGACGGTTCCATCACCGTACAAACGGAGGTCGAGGAGGGCACGAGCCTCTGGTTCTCGAGCCGAGACAAGGAGAAGATCACCACAGGCTTCGATCGGATGGCCGCCAAGATCAAGGAGCAACTAGACGGTGCCCAACCGGAACTCGTTTTCCAGTTTGAGTGTGTGACCCGTGGGAAATTGATGTTCCGTGAGCAGGAGAAGCTGCAACTGCTCAAGCGGTTTCGACAATCCGTTGGCCCGGACGTGCCATGGGTGGGTTTTTACACCATAGGTGAGATTGCTCCGGTAGAGGAGCACAATGGCATTAATCGATTCGTCTCGATCATCCTTGCCCTCAGTTGAGGATGAAAGGAACCATACTAGCGTAACGAGTTTGACGGAGGAGAAGCTTACCCCGAACAGGTAGGCGGCCTCGCCCTTTTCATTCTTCGTCTCACGGCTCCGTATCGCATGCCGTCTCCAGCACGGGGTCGCCCACTTCGCAAATAACGACCTCATCGATCATCGAAGGGCGCATCAGTACGCAACTTTTCGCCTGCTACCAAGCGAGCACCCTTACATAGACCTCAGATACCCTTTCGCGGACTGTGGCGCACGGGAGAATACCTGCTCCTGTCATGTCACGCGCAGGAGGGGGCATCGCGTCTAGGAGATAAGAGCAGCGACTGACGGTTGGGAAGGAGCACTCATTGACGCAGACAAGATCCTCACAGGCGGACGTCGTGGTTATCGGAGGCGGGATGGCTGGCCTCACCGCCGCCTGCTACCTAGCGCGGGCGGGGGCGGGCGTGACCCTATTCGAGAATGCACCCTACCTGGGCGGCCGCGCGGCGACCCGGTGGTTCGACGGCTTCCTGTTCAACCGTGGCGGGCACGCCCTCTACACGGGAGGTGCGGCCTCGCGTGTCTTCGAGGAGCTGGGCATCACCTACGGTCGCGGCATCCCGAAAGACACCTGCGTGTTGCAGGGGGGCAAGCTTAGCCCCTTCCCGGCGGACCCGCTCGGGCTCTTGCGCACCGACGTGTTGGACGCGGGAGACAAGCTGGCGCTCGTACGTCTCTTCGTAGCGCTTGGCGCGGCCAAACCGCGCGCCCTGGCGAAGACGAGCATCCAGGAATTGTTCGACCTCAAGATACGTCGCCCGCAACTGCGCCGGCTGATGATGGCGCTCGCGCGCACCTTCGTCTACAGTACGGCGCTGGACCTCGTCAGCGCGGAACTGTTCGTCGACAAGTTCCAGCGCTCGCTGAGGTATCCTGTTCACTACGTAGACGGCGGATGGCGCACGCTGGTGGACGCGTTGCGCGCTGCAGCGGAGCGGGCAGGGGCGCGTATAGTGAGCGATGCCCAAATCGAGGGCGTCGAGCTCCGCGGCGACCATGCGCGGGGTGTGCGGCTGCGCGACGCTAGCCTCCTGCAAACCTCAGCCGTCGTCCTCGCGACCGGACCCCGGGACGCCGCGAAGCTGGTGGA
>JAJNDJ010000033.1 GCA_021156345.1 Rubrobacteraceae bacterium
GTTGATGTACATCTTGCCTCTGGTCTGTATGCCGCCGCAGCCCTCGGGTTGCACCGTCGCCCGATCGTACTCGGCGATGATACGCATCGGCGTGGCGGTAGCGTCGACCACGAACATCCCGCCTCCGCGCAGCGTGGTGAAGGCCAGCCGGCTACCGGAGTCAACCACGGGGCAGATCGGGGCGTTATCCGGGCGCACGCCGACCTGCGTCACGCCGTCGTCCTGGCAGAGCGCCCCACTCGGCGTTCTGCAGGTGGCCAAGTCGAGGGTAGCACCGTTGTCGAGTGTGAAGGTGTCGCTCGCGTAGTCGGTGGAGATCCGCTGCAGCAGCTTGCCGTTCTGGTTGGCTACCACGACGTAGCGGCCATCGGGTGAGGGGTAGGCGGCATGCGCTTGCTGCCCGACATCGATGCAAGATAGCGGTGCGCGGGTTGCCGCATCGAGGAAGACCACGTGCCCGCTCGCCACGTAGGAGAGGATAGCGTGGGTGTGTGCGGGATTGAACTCGAGCATGTGCGCCCGTACTGGCGCGGAGCCCGTCTGCTCGCGGCATAGATCGCTCACGGCACCGTCCAGGTCGATGACCTCGGGCACGGCCGCCGCCGCGTTGTCGTTCAGGTCAGCGCCGTTGTAGACGTAGAGTTTGCCGCCCGCACCGGACTGATCGGTAGCCCATACTTCGAAGGGGGTCACCACCGCCTTCAGTTGCTGCTGGCCGACGAACCACCCCGTGCAGAGGACCGCCAGCACCAGCATCACCTGCAGTAGCAACCTGCGCTTCATGACGTTCATAACGCACCTTTCTTTCGACGAACACAATGCTGCTTGCCGCGTCACACTAGTCGAGATCACCAACCCTAGAGATCTGGCTTGGACGCTCACCTCCTGACTTCGACGCTACCTTGCTGGGACACATGTGACCGTAGCTACTATATTCTGTAGCGATGAATCGCCGATGAATTCTGAACGAGGCTTGGACGAAGACTCCTGATCGGCCGGAGTCGAATTTGCTGGGGCCTTTAGGGTCACCCTTCGGTGGTGCTAGAGTGCCACGCCGAACTCGGCACACCCCGCTTCTGGGAGCAGAGCGCGGAACTCTACTCTCGGCGTTGTCCCAACTTGCGTGGGCCCACTCGAAGGCGGTAGAATCGGCTCCCGCGTCGGTGCCTCCGCTGTTCGATCGACAAGGTCAGCACCAGCCGGGCGAGAGGAGTCAGTCGAGGCCGCCCGCGAAGGCCGTCGGAGACGTCTACCAACGTTTTTCGGCCGCCTTCCACCTGGTATGGGGCCGCGTGGTCCCAGACATCCCCGACTTCTGCCGCGAACTCATCGCAGCCCTGGCCGAGGAGTAGAGAAAGGGTTTGGCACACCCGCTGGCACACTAATGGATACACGGTACGCAAAACGTTTCCTTACCATAGAGTCCCAGCAATATTCGGCAAAATTCATCGCCGATTCATCACCGTCTGTTCTTATAGAACTTAGGGGCGTGCGAGCTTTGCTGCTCAGTAGCCGCGAAGCTTGAGAAAGCAACGCCCTCAGAAAGCGTGAAGCAATTGGCTAGAGGAGTAGGAGGAAAGACATGCCAGGAAAGGCCAGCAAACTCAAGAGGGTTTCTGTTCTCGGGGCGGAGTTTCAGGAGTCCTCATACCTCGACGATCTGACGACTGCGGGGACGTTGCGCACCGGACACACCAACGCACAGGATTGGCACGGTTTGCACGCCCAAGGTACCCTCAACCCGCGGGACGTGCCAGGCCTCCAGGCGGACGGCTACTTCCCCGACGACTCGAAAACCACCAAGGCGTCAGATTACGTAGAGCCAAGGCCCGGTCGCGGCATCTACTATTACGATCAGGGCAATTTCTACGGTAACAAGAAGTATCCCCACGACTCGCAGTTCGTGATGCGCTTCCCCGACGACTGGAACGGCAAGCTCGTGGTTACCGCCCCGCCCGGGTTGCGGGGACAGTACGCCAACGACTTCATTATCAGCGACTATGTTCTGGCGAAGGGCTACGCCTTCGCTGCCACAGACAAGGGCAACAGCGGGCTGCAGTTCTCCCGTGATGACGAGAAGCTCTACCCAAATGGCAAGACACCAGGCTCGGCGGTAGCCGAATGGCACCAGCGCCTCAGGGAGCTTACGATCGCCGCCAAAGACGCTGCCGAGGAGTACTACGGAGAACGACCGTATCGCACCTATGCTACGGGAATTTCGAACGCCGGTTACATAACGCGTTACGCTTTAGAGAACGACCCCGAGCTATACGACGGTGGAGTGGAATGGGAGGGACCGCTTTGGCTTGCTGAGGGGCCGAACCTACTCACGTTCCTTCCCAAGACCCTCAACAACCCGAAGGATGCGGGCCTCGACGAAGAGACGGCGTTTCTTTGGAGATACCACTCCATTATCTACTGGCCTTCTACGCAACGAACCTTCAGGCAAGAGTTCGACCCGGACTACGAAGGCGACGAGGCCGAGTACGACTACGCGAATAGGATAAATCCCAACCAAAACCCGCAAGCGCAGGAGATCAAGAACGCTGTGGCAAGGGTGTCACTTACCGGGGACATAGGCAAACACCTTATGAGCCTGCACGGTACCCTCGACACATTGCTACCCATAACGAAAACCTCCGACGTATACTCCGAGCTCGTCGAGAAAGCCGGGCGTTCGGACCTACACCGCTACTACAGGGTAGAGGGGGGCAACCACGTAGACTCGCTCTACGATCACGCCGGGTTCCGTGACAAGCTGCGGCCCATACTGCCCTGCTACCGGGCCGCTTTCAAGGCGCTCGAGAAATGGGTCGAGGAGGGCCACGAGCCACCGCCGAGCGAGTTAGTGCCAAGAACGAAAGGTTCGGGTCTCCAAGAACTTGCGCTTCCGGAGGTCAATTTCTGCTGATTCTGCAGCGAAGCCAGGTGCCTTACTAGCTTACGAACTTCATTTTGTGTACACCGCTAAGATTAAGCTGAATGCTGAAGGCTAATCCCGTTGTCGCAAGTTGTTGCGTTCGCCTCGGGCAGCACGGTCGCGACAACGGTCCCCGCCGGAGCCTCTCCCGCGCAACCAAGAAGAGGTATCCGCGAAGATAGGGCATGTGGGCGGCGTCCTTACTCTAGGGACTCCGACGTTTCTCATCGTGCAACTCCCAAGATTGAGAGTCTTGGCGGGGCTTACGGAAGGTGCGTGGCCTGGCTTTGCCCAGTAGAATGCCACCGTTATGCCGGAAAGAGAGCGGGAAATCACGCTGCGGTTTTTGGCCGAGCCGACGGACGTGAACTTCGGCGGCAAGGTGCACGGTGGCGCGGTTATGAAGTGGATCGACCAAGCCGGATACGCCTGTGCGGTCGGGTGGAGCGGGCAATATTGCGTTACGGTTTATGTCGGTGGCATCCGTTTCCACAGGCCTGTACTGATCGGCAACATGGTCGAAGTGAGCGCAAAGCTAATCCACACTGGCAAAACGAGCCTGCACGTCATAGTGGAGGTAAGCGCGGGCGACCCAAAAGAGGGTCTGTACACCACGACCACGCAGTGCATCATCGTCTTCGTGGCGGTAGACGATGGAGGGACGCCCGTCGAGGTGGAACGTTGGGAGCCGGAATCGGAGCAAGACGTTGCTCTAGAGCAGTACGCCAAAAGGCTTATGGAATTGCGGAAGGACACCGAAAAGGAGATAGGTCCCCACGGCGTCGTGCTTTAAGATCGTCGCGCCTGATCACCACCCTGCCTTCGCCTCCTCGCAGGCTCCGCGACCGCTGCTAACCGGCGATCTCTATCTTCATCCCACCCTCCGCATCGAGGCATACCTCGAACTGCACACTTGGCGTTGTCCTAACTTGCGTGGGCTCACCTGAAGGCGGTAGTAGCTCGCCCTTGCTGTCGCCTCCCCCGCGCAGCTTCGAGAGACCGGATGGTCAGACATCTCACCGGTCCTCTCACATCGCCTATGCGCCTTGACCTACACCCTCCCGGCTATTACCATGGTTGTAGCAGACGTTCTTTTTGGTCTTGCCTCACCGGCAACGGTCCCGAAGGAACTGGTTAACCGCAATCACGAGGGTAACGTGAGCGTTTACACTATCTACAAGGAAACTCAATCTTCGGACGACTCCGCAACATGCCAAAGGCATTATGCAGGATGGACCGCTGACAAGGACGACGCAATACGGCGCGCTAACGAGATCTATGAAGTAAGGGATAGCACAAAAGCGGTATTGGTAATTGGTAACGGCCAGACAGGGGTTGAAGTCGTCTACCGGGTAGGTGATGAAAACTAAGGGTGTCATAGAGCTATCCGCTTGCACGCTGGATTACGCCTGCGGTGAGCGCCTGGAGTCCGAAGGCGACGAGGCGTCGTTCGAGTTGGTGCGAGAGCTTCTCTAGGTCCGCGCGCACCCCGAGAAGGGGATCCAAGTCGAGCAGCTCCCAAACCCCATTGAGGCATTAGATCCACAACACGGAGTAACACGGAGCCCAACGATGGACCCAGTGGTCCTAACCTCGCGGTGGATGGCTGCGGCGCGAGCCCGTGAGAGTGAGCGCCCCGACCGCCTCTTCAACGACCCGCTCGCCGCAGCGCTCGCGGGTCCCGAGGGCTTCGCTTGGCTGGACCGTATGGAACCCGCCGCACGGTTAGGCGGACCAGGGCTGTATGCTGTAGTCCGCACCCGCTTCTTCGACGACTTCCTCTTACACGCCTCCCAGCGCACCGGAGCGAGGCAGCTCATCATCTTGGCAGCCGGCATGGACGCGCGGGCCTTCCGTATGGAATGGCTGCCCGGCACCCGGCTCTACGAGCTCGACCGACCGGAGGTCCTCGCCACCAAGGATGCAGTCATTGCCCGCGCCGGAGCTCACCCCACTTGCGAGCGGCGGGCGATCGAGGCGGACCTGGAGCGGCCTTCTTGGTCCGCGGCGCTCCTGGACGCCGGCTACGAGGTGCGGGAGCCGTCCGTGTGGCTGGCGGAGGGGGTCTTCTTCTACATGACCGAAGCCGCCGTCCGCGCGCTCCTGGGGGGCGCGAGCGTGCTGACGTCCCCTCTCAGTCAGCTCGGTGCGGACCTCGTCAACAGGGACCTCCTGACATCCCCAGTGATGGGGCCATTGCTGTGGACCTTCTCCCGCCGCGGCGCCATGGGACGCTTTGGCACCAATGACCCAGAGGCGCTGTTTGCCGAGCACGGCTGGGAGGCAGAGGTGATCCAACCCGGCGAGGGAGAAGCAAACTTCTGGCGGTGGCCTTACCCGGTGGCGCCTCGGGGGGTGCCGGGCGTCCCTCGGCTCTTCCTCGTTAGGGCGCAGCGCGCGTGAGCTGCCGGCCACGGCGTCGCTTCCGGTACGCGGAGACGGGCACGTGACCCACCCCCGCCGGCGCCTCCCCCGCGCACCCTGAGAGCACCAGCGGTTGGGTGCAGTGTCCGGTAGGTGACGCCTCGGGGAACACTTCTGTCTTTGGGAGACATCCGGGTCAACACCAGCCGCGAACGGTCGACCTGGGGATGCCAACTTGAGCGGTGCCGACCTAACAGGTGCCCGAGTCACGCAGGAGCAGGTAGATACGTGCAAGACGCTAAAACGTGTCATCGTGTCCGACGGATCAAGGCAGGACTAAGCAATTAAAGGCCAGGGGAAGAAATTTTGGGGATTTGCCTGGGAGGGTTTCCGAGAAAGCGCCTAAACTATGCAAAATCCCTTAACCTTAACCCTGTAGTTGAAGGTTACAAGCTCTTCTTCTACCTCTTGACGCAACCAGCTAGTCCTGCTAACCAGTTAGACTCCTCGTGGGGAAGAGAAAGGGGCACCGTAGTGGGCAGGAGCAGAGCAGATAACACAAACCAGGCCGCAGAACAGATGGCCAAGACGATCCAGGAATCCTATGAGGCCGTCGCCGACGCCGCCGTTGAGATCCAGGAGCGCAACATACAGTTTTCCCAGAGCTTTGTTGATACCTGGAATGAGACGCTCAGGAGGCAGACGGAGACAACCCGCGCTACGACGCAAGTCCTCGTTGAGCAAACCCAGAGGCAGCAAGAAGCTTTCCGGACGTTGACTGAGGAGTCGGTGAGCACCTGTATCGACCTCCTCTACTCCATGTTCCCTTACCCGCAGGAGAAGGAGCGGGCGACTGTCAAGGGAGCCACTGAGTAGCAACACGTGCGGGAGGACGAGAAGTCTGCCAGGGAAGCCTCTAAGCAGCAATAGAAGGAAGTCAAGGGCACGCAGCAGGGCTCGCCAAGGTTCTGCACGCCCTAACAAGAAGCATCATCGGGCCGGGGCGTTAGACCCCGGCCTCTTTCGGTTTCGTCGCAGGTAGCACTTTTTAGAGTGTTACGGTCGATGCGCCTGATCTTGCACAAATAAAGGTCTTTGCGCGCAATATGTCGGGGGTTCCTTCTCGAGGAACCTCAATCTCTGGTAACTGAGCAGATTTCTTGTGCAAAGCCGATGCACCTAGGTCCCCGTACGTCGTAGGATGAAACATTAATGAAGGAGAAACCGCTAAACAGAAAAGAAGCGGTAGCAAAGACCCTGGAAGACGTGGGCACGGCGCTCAAGATCGTCCTGGACTTCCTCGAAACGGATGAGGTCAACCTAAAGGATATGGAGGTTCAGAGTAAGGTGCCCGAGTTCCCTTGGGATACTCGTGACCAAACGATCACGGAGATAATGGTCTCCCTAGAGGGCCTGAGGAATCGAATAAATCGCATAGAAGGCTGGTAATGTTCCACTTCAGCCTGTAGGTATAAGGTCTCCGTCACTACGCTCGCTGTGGGGCTTGGGCTCTTCTCTCCTACGTTAGTCCTCGTACTAAGTCATCTCCCTGAGCTCCACGAAAAGTACCTGAGCGGGTATCCCTAGCTTGCGGTCACGAAGCTCGCAGAAGGTAGGTGTTCGCAGAAGCCTGTAGGTAGGGTTCTGAATATAACCGCACCCCGAAAGAACATCTGGCGTTTCGACACACCAAAGATCGTCCACTAAGTGTGGGGCGTATCGCTCAAGAGCTTCGCTGTATTGTCTATCCTGCCTTCGCCTCCTCGCGGGCCTCGCTGCGTGCAACTCTCTTGCGCGTGTCTAAAGTGCGACCTCCAGCTCCACACACTCGGCTTCTCGGATCACAGCGCGGAACGCCAGATCCGGCGTTGTCCCAACTTGCGTGGGCCCAC
>JAJNDJ010000034.1 GCA_021156345.1 Rubrobacteraceae bacterium
GCCTGCCGACTACCGTTCTTCCGACGAGGTGAGCAGGACGTTCTGCCAGAGTTGTGGCACCTCGCTCACCTACAGACACGACGAGGATCCTGGCTCCATAGACGTGACTACCGCGAGCCTGGACCGCCCTGAGGAGTTCCCTCCCACACGCCATATTTGGCTGGAAGACAAACTCGCCTGGGAGGGTGTCGACGACGGTCTACCCCTGTTCGAGCAGGGCGGCCCGCCGGATTAGCATTGTAAAGGCGATCTCTACGGAGGTGAGGCAGTGCAGACAGAGAACCCCGTCTACGAAGAGATACAGGAGATCCTACGCGCGATCGAACTCCCCAGCGTCGCGCTCGTCGGGCAGCGGATAGATTCTCCGCCGGCGCTCACGAACATCAGGGATGGCGTCCGCGAGGCGCTGAACTCCGTAGAGCTACCTTCTGGATCTGTGGCCATTGGCGTAGGGAGCAGGGGGGTAGCCAGGATAGGGGAGGTAGTCGCGGCACTGGTCGAGGCGCTGAAGGAGTCAGGCGCCGAGCCCTTCATAGTCCCCGCGATGGGGAGCCACGGCGCCTCGACCGCGGAGGGCCAGGCAGAGGTTCTGGGCCATCTCGGCGTGAGCGAGGAGAAGGTCGGGTGTCCTGTGCGGGCGACGATGGAGAGCGTGAGGCTCGGGGAGACGCCCTCGGGCGTAGCAGTCTACATGGACCGTAACGCTTACGAGGCCGACTCGGTCGTCGTGGTCAACAGGGTCAAGCCCCACACGGCGTTCAGGGGAACCGTCGAGAGCGGGCCGACGAAGATGCTGGCCATCGGGTTGGGCAAGCAGCGGGGGGCGCACTCAATTCACTCCGCGGGCTGGGAGAACATCCACCAGACTATCCCCGAAGCAGCCCGCGTCGCCGTCGAGAGCGGCAAAGTCGCCTTCGGCCTCGCCACCGTCGAGAACGCCGAAGAAGAGCCATGCAAGATAGTCGCGATCCCCGCCGGGGAGCTGGAGGAGGCGGAGGCGCCGCTCCTCGAGGAGGCGAAGCGCAACCTGGCGCGGCTGCCTTTCGATGAGATCGACGTTCTCGTGGTAGATGAGATCGGGAAGAACATCTCGGGCGACGGCGCCGACCCTAACGTCACGGGCCGCTACCCGACGACCGCTGCCTCGGGCGGCCCTTCGGTGGAGCGCATGGTCTACCTCGGCCTGACAGAGGAGACCGGCGGCAACGCAAACGGCCTCGGCATGGCAGACGTCGTCACCGAGCGCCTCGCCGGCTCGATGGACCGTCCCTCTACTTACATGAACGCCCTCACCTCGACCACGCCAGCCCCGGTCAAGACGCCCATGGTCATGCCAACGGATGAGATGGCGGTCGCCGCAGCCCTCACCATGTGCGCAGGCGTCACCCCCCCCGAAGCCAGGCTCGTTCGCATAGAGAATACCCTCAAGCTAGGGAGGATCTGGGTATCGGAGGCGCTGATTGGCGAGATCGAGAACAAAGATCGGTTGGAGATCCTCGAAGACCCCCAACCGATGCGCTTCGACGAAGGCGAGATCATACCCAGGGGCGCATAGCATTCCAGGTATCAGGTCTTGGACGGTCTACGCGCAACTTACCAGCCATCGTAACCACTGACGTTGTCCCATTTCCGGTAGTCGAGAGCCTCAGCTGCTCGGTTCAGCCCTGGAACCCCAGGCACCGGGAGATCTCGGTGGCGGCCCGTTTGGATAGTTCGCCGATCTCGGGGAGAGCATCGGGGGGCAGACGGAAGGCCGGGCCCGACACGCTCACCGCACCGACGACCGCGCCGTCGGCGCGGCGAATCGGCGCCCCGACCGCGTTCAACCCCATCTCCAGTTCCTCGACGGTATAGCCGTATCCTTCATCCCGAATCTTTCTCGTATGGTCTTTCAGGTTCGCCGGATCAAAGATAGTGTTCTCGGTAAAGCGCTCCAGCGGTCCTTCCAGAATGCGGAGTAGTTGATCTTCTGGCATGTACGCCAGAAAGATCTTCCCCGCGGCAGTGGCGTGCAACGGCGTGTGACGTCCCGTCCAGTCGACGCCGAGGGCGGACGCCCGCGAGATGCTCTGGTGAATGACAACAGCATCATCACCTTCCAGAACAGCGATGGTGACAGTCTCCCTTGTACGCTCGCTCAATGGCTCGCAGACTGGCCTGGCGCAGCGAAGGATGTCGAGGTCGGCCCTCACCGTCCTCGCTAGTAGCACCAGCCCGAAGCCCAGTCTATACTTCTCGGTCGCCGCGTCCTGCTCGACCAGCCCCCGGTCTCTCAACGTCGTGAGCAGCCGGTACGCGGTGGACTTGTGGATCTCGAGCTCCCTGGAGACCTCGGTTACGCCCGACCACCCGCGGCGCGACAAGAACTCCATAACGGAGACGGCCCGGTCTACCGACTGTACCGTGGGACTCCTACGTACTACGGCGCACATAAGCGCAGATCCTACACTACCTTCTGTATCCCGGCTCGGTCCACCCGGCGCTTGGAGACCCCGCGCTCCACGCCCGCCTCGCGCCCGTGCCTCCCTTACCACCGTTGTGTGTAAGATGGTTAGCAGAGACACCGAGAGCGCCGTGAAAGCGCGGTCTCGGGTTGGTGAGGAGGGTTCATGGGCTCGCGGATGGACGCAAGGCTCTCGATCGCGGTGGTGGCTGCGGTCTTCTTCGCGGCCTCGGCTTTCCCTGGTATCTCTGCCGGCCTCGAGGGCTACTCACCGGGGCACCTCGCCCTGTTGCGTTTCCTGGTGGCTTCTTTCGGACTCGCCATTTACGCTGTGTTTTCGGGGATACGCCCGCCGGCAGCGAGGGACCTGCCGGCGGTGGCCCTGGCTGGCTTTCTGGCCTTCAGCGCTTACAACGTGCTATTGGGCTACGGGCAGACGAGCGTTCCAGCGGGGACGGCGAGCCTCTTGATCGCCTCGATCCCGGCCTTCACAGCACTTTGGGCGGTAGCGTTCCTCGAGGAACGGCTCGGGGTGAGAGGGTGGGCGGGGATTGTGGTTAGCTTTCTGGGAGTAGCCCTGATCTCCTTCGGCAAAGGAGAAGGATTCGGTGCTGATCCCGGCGCCCTCCTGGTGCTGCTCGCCGCCCTCTCTGCCAGCGGCTACTTCGCCATGCAAAAGCCGTACCTGCAGAGGTACGGGGCCTTCGAGTTCACCTCTTACGCCATCTGGGCAGGGACGCTCTTTTTGCTGCCGTTCTCGCCGGGACTCCTAGAACAGGCGAGGCAAGCAACGTTGGAGCCAACACTGGCCGCTGTATACCTGGCGATCTCCACTCCGCTCTCCTACGCCACCGCCGCCTATGCTTTCTCTAGATTACCGGCCTCGAGAGCAGTCACCTTGGAGTCACTGATCCCACCGGCGGCGATCCTCATCGCCTATCTCTGGCTAGGGGAGGTGCCTTCCATCCTGTCCCTGGCCGGCGGGGCAGTGGCGATTCTAGGCGTGGTATTGGTCAACACGCGGGTCGAGAAGAAAGAGTAGGGACGGAAAACCGGGTGAGCGGGACGGACGGCACCTGGTCCACTCCCTTCCTACTGGAGGTCGGCGACGAGAAGTGCGGCGATCTGCCTTGCCTTTTGTGCAGCGTCTTCGGCCATCCCCAACGAGAAGGCGACGGTGGCTCCCTCGTGGAGGATCACAAGCCTCTCTGCCAGGTCCTCCGGATTCTCGGCGCCACCCTCGGCAGCAAGCTCAGCCAGGTATCCTCGCATCCATGCCTTCTGCTCCATCACCACCACCCGAGCGGGATGGTCGGCGTGTGGTAGCTCCGCCGCGGCGTTCACGAATCCGCAACCCCTAGGGTTCTCGCGTTCCATCCACTCCGCGAGGGCATCGAAAGTAGAGAGCAATCGCTCCCTCACAGTGCCTCCTCGACGCTCCACGACGCCCAGCAACCACGACCGCCACCGCTCGTCCCGCGCGCGCAGATAGGCGGCGATCAGCCTGTCCTTGGAGCCGTACTTCTCGTAGAGGGTTTTCTTGGTGACGTCAGCCTCCGCAGCTATGGCGTCGACCCCCACAGCCCTTATGCCTTCCCGGTAGAACATCTCAGAGGCGGCCCGCAGTATGCGATCCGCCGCCGGCGTTTTCGAACGTCCCACTCTACTCGCGCGTCCCATGTACACATCCACCTTCGTCCTGTGGTAGTTCCTCACAAAGTATACCAACCTGTATGTTTACAGGCCAGATTCACTCTGTTACTATACATACCAGTATGTTTACTAATGGGAAGGGACAACTACGCGATTGGAGCGCGGTAACTTCATGAGTGCTGGGATCGGCAAGCGCCGCCATCTTACCGAGGCCGGCTTCGTGGTGATGTGGAGTTCGGGCTTCATAGGCGCGAGTCTTGGCACGCCTGAGGCCGGTACGCCGACGCTTATGGTCTGGAGGTTCCTGCTCGCTGCGGGGCTGCTTCTGGTAGGCATCCTCCTGCTCCGACGGCGATGGCCTGGACTGAGGGAGATAGCCGTGCAGGGTGTTGTGGGGTTACTCGCCCAGGGCGTATACCTGACGGGTGTGGTCGGGGCTGTGGAGTTTGGCGTCACCGCGGGCACCACGGCTCTCATCGCGGCCCTCCAACCCCTCCTGGCCGCTGCGCTCGCTGGTCCCGTGTTGGGCGAGCGCGTAGACAGGCGGCAGTGGGCAGGACTGGCCGTTGGCCTCGTCGGGGTCGCGCTGGTGGTTGGCGGCGATGTACGGGTTGCCGAGGCGCCGCTGTGGGCCTACGCCATGCCTTTTGCCGGGATGGCTGGCCTGGTGGCGGCCACGCTGGTGGAGCGAAGGGAGTATCTTCGCGGGAGCGGCCTCGAGACGCCGATGGACGTGGTGCTTGGGATCCAATGCACCGCAAGCGCCCTGTTGTTCGCCGCGCTGGCACCGTTCTGGGGTGGGCTGCAGCCGGCGGGCGGGTTGCTCTTCTGGGGTGCTGTCGCCTGGTTCGTCGTGTTCTCCACGTTCGGGGGTTACGGCTTCTATTGGCTGAACCTGAAGTTGAGCAGCGTGGCCAGGGTGAGCAGCCTCATCTACCTCACACCCCCGACCACCATGGTCTGGGCCTACCTTATGTTCGGAGAGCGTGTTGGTCTGCTCGCTGTTGTCGGGCTCGTGATCTGCTCCGGCGGCGTCCTGTTGGCGAGAGGCTAGCCCGCGGCTACCAGAACGTTCTTATGTCTCCCATCCTGATGAAGGAGCGAGGACGACCGTCGGACTGCTCCGCCGGTTGTCCGGTGCTGGTCGGCTGGCTCGACTGATATCCGGTGGCCTGTGGCCTTAGCCGGTCGAGGCGGAAGAGGGAGATATCGTGACCGGTAAACCCTTTCTCGGCGAGGTCGGCCATGATCTCGCCTACGACGCTGGCGAACTTGAAGCCGTGCCCTGAGCAGGGCGAGGCGATAGAGACCTGCGGGTAGTCAGGGTGCAGGTCTATGACGAAGTGGTGGTCGGGGGTGTTGGTGAACATGCAGGTCTGCAAGTCCATCGTGGGGCCGCAGCCGTCGGGGAAGTATCTTTCGGCGAAGCTCCGGAGGAGCCGCTCGTCGTAGTCGTGGGGCTGGCGGTCGATCTCCTCAGCACCGCCGGTCTCGCCCAGGTGGAAGTACTTGCCGAACTTGAACCCGGGTACGCCGAAGACAGGGAAGCCATAGAAGCGACCCTCATCCACTAGCAGGTTGAAGACAGGGAAGGTGTCAGGCCGGAAGAGATCCGGCCTGGCCGGCTGCAGCCAGGCGAGGACCTGCCTCTCTGGCACGGCGAGCCCGTCGAGGACGTCGAGGAGATCCCCATTCCAGGCGCCGGCGGTCATCACGAGTCTGTCGGCCTCGTACGTGCCGCGGTCGGTACGGACGCGCACCCCTCCCTCCAGCGGGACCCACTCGAGGACCCGCTCGTGGCCGTGGATATCGGCGCCCAGAGACTGTGCCGCCATCACGTAGGAGACGATGCACCGCTCCGGCGTGAGGAAACCTCCCTCAGGCTGGATGAGCGCGAGGTGTTCAGGGGGAAGATGATAGCCGGGGTATCGCCGCCCGAGCTCCGCGCCTGTAAGTACCTCGTGCGGGAGGTCGTGGAGCTTGCAGGACTCCCACGAGCCCTTGAAGACCCAGGATTCCTCCGGTCCGGCATCTATGGAGCCCGTGATGTGCAGGAGCTTCTCGCCGGCCTTGCCCTGGATCTCACGCCACAGCTCGTATGCTCGCCTGAGGAGAAGCACGTAGGAGGGGTCCTCGTAGTAGGCCAGGCGGATGATGCGCGTGTGCCCGTGCGAGGAACCCATCGCGTGCGGGATGCCGAACCGCTCCAGGCCAAGCACCCGCCTGCCCCTCCTGGCGAGGTAGTAGGCGGTGGCGCTGCCCATCCCCCCCACGCCGACGATGATAGCGTCGTAGCGACCGGAGTACCGAACGTTCACTATCTGGTGTTCCCGTTCGGAGACTGTCTCACAGTGGTCCTGGGTCTGGCGTTCGTCAGCCGCGCCGGCTCGGGGACCAGTTCGGAGAGCTTGTCGTCTTCATGAGGTCTGGCCCTGACGCGGGCGTTCTCCGGGTCGAAGAAGGGCGTCTGGGCGACCCTGGCGGGGACGGGACGGCCGCCAAGCTCGACGATCAGATTGTTGCCAGGCCAGGAGTGGGCCGTTTCCATGTAAGCCATGGCAAGCATCCTGCCGACGGTGTGCCCCATGGCGCTCGAGGTAACGCGCCCGACCTGCCGTTCGCCAGGCATGAACTCGTCCTCGTGCTCGCCCGCCTCGGCACCGGTCTCCACGACTTCCCTGAAGGTGGCAACATCAGCGATGCCGTAGACCCCGGCGCCCGCGGCGGCGGGTGCCTCGCTCTCCAGGGTCAAGCCGACCCAGCGTCTCTGTAGGCCACGTTCCTGGACCCGCAGCAGGGCCTCTCGGCCGACGAAGTCGCGCTTCTCGAATCGGACCCACCGACCGAGGCC
>JAJNDJ010000035.1 GCA_021156345.1 Rubrobacteraceae bacterium
AGTCGACCTGATCCTCGTGATGCCACATTGGGGCAAGGAGTACATCGCGACCCCAGAACCGCAACAGGTGGATCTCGCACACGCCGCCCTGGACGCCGGGGCCGACCTCGTAATCGGCGGCCACGCCCACTGGCCCAAGGGGATAGAGGTGTACGAGGGCAAGCCGATCTTCTACGGCGTCGGCAACTTCCTCCTCGACCAATCCTGGTCGGAAGAGACCTCGACGGGGATCTTCGCGGAGATCACATTGTACGGTGACGATGTGGTCCAGGTCCGCCCCGTCCCTTTCATCATGCTCGACTTCGCCCAGCCCAACTTCCTCATGCCAGGGGCGGGCGGGGATAGGGCGTTGCGCAAGATCTTCGCCGCATCCCTGGGACCCGAGTTCGAGGCGTACGGGCGCCGCGCCCGCTGACGTTTCTTCGACGGGGCGTGAGGGAGGAGTGTCCTGGAAGGTTCTTCTCCGCGTGACCACAGGGCTGTCGTCGTCACGCGCGAGAAGGAAGTATAGGGGCGCGAAGCACCCCTATACGTCTTCTATTCCCTCGGGCGGTAGATCACCATATCGGCGACACGATCTGTTTTCTCGTAGTTGTCGTGTATCTCCTCGAGCATCTTTGGGGTCCATCTGTCGCTCTTTATCTCCCTCGCGAAGGGTGGGCTCCAGATCATGATCATGGGAAACCTCTCCTCCTCGATGTCCTTCAGGATCGGCCTCTGATCCCAGTCACCGTCAAGGGTGAGTTGGGTCATCTCGAAAGGCTGGAAGTAGATTCTCCGCCCTCTCTGGGGTAGGAGTCCCATATAGTCGTCTGTGAGCACGGGTCCGTCCGCCCGCGCCACCATACGGGATAGTTGCGCGACCTCGACCCGCTGCTCGATAACGTAGTTCTGCAAACCCGAAGGGACCCGCGAGGATTGTGCGAGCGCCAGTACCTGGACCGCGAGAAGGGCTATGAGGACGATCCGCAACCGCGGCCGTCTGCGCTGCCAGGCGATAAATGCCCCTGTTGCCAGGCCGAGCGCCGCCGATAACTCCAAAAGGTAGTTCACGTCAGAACCCACCTTGCCGACGAGTACCGCAGACGGGATGCTGGCGAGCAGATAGGGTGCCACGAGCCACCACGAACGATTTCCCTTGCGTGGCGTAAGCAGTAGGAACGCGAGCGAGCCGACCAGTAGCAGGGGGCAGGCAAGGAGGGCACCTAGGGCGTTGAGGCTGACCCGCTCCCACCGGAAATCGTTTAGGTTGGCGGTTATGGTGTTGAGGAAGAACCCGCCTCCGGTAAAGATGTTCAGTAGCGCAAACACGATCAGGCCTGCACCGCCGGCGATCGCGACCGTCTCCAGCGCCCGGCGGCGCTGGCCCTGGGCTACGAGCCACACGAAGGCCGCGAGCGGCGCGGCCAGGATGTAAGTCTGGCGGGTATAGACGGCAGCAATGAGAAGCAGGGCCGAGACGAAGACACTCCAGCGCTTCTCGGGCCAGCGCGCGACGACGAACAAACCGGCCCAGGAGAGCGCCAGCCCCAGCAAGTCGACCCTGGAGAGCGATGACCAGCGCACGACGTAGGGCATGGCAGGGAAGATCAGCCCCCCCGCTATCGCCGCGATCCTGTCTTTGGTCAACGTGTGCAGGGTCAGCCCCACAAAGAGCGCCACAGCCGCGACGCTGAGGAGCGAGATCAGACGCCCGTACCAGAGCGCAGGACCGAACAGCCACACAAAGGGCACCTGGGCTAGCATGAAGAGCGGAGGATAGTTGGATATAACGTAGGGTGAGACGGTGAGGTCGGTCCTGTAGATGGTCTGGAACTGCGCGAGCCTTACGGACTGGTCGAGGAGCGGCCCCTCACCGTAGTTGAGCGGGTAGGGGAAAGCTAGCGCGTCCCATCCGTGCCTCAAAAAGAGCAGCACGGCAAGACCCTGGGCAAGGAGCAAGAGCGCGGTAGCGCCAAAGAGCAAGACCCGGCGCGTCCGCCCGACCGCGTAGGCTGCTTTCTCTAGACCCTTCCTCGTCGCCAGACCCTTCCTCGTTCTCGAACTCAGGCTCTGTATCCTACCGCTTTTGGCGCCGGCTACGCGCGAACAATGCCCAGCGCTTCCACCCTCTGTTCCGAAGGGCCGGTCCGGGTTGTGCGGTTGGCCGCACCGTGTAGTATGGAGGTAAGTGTCGCCCTAATATTCAGGAGGGTTTTCTGGTGGAGACGCTCGGCGAGCAGGCGCGGGATCTTACGGTGGGAATCGCTCGGGAAGAGTCCGAGCAGTTCAGGATCGACGCCAGAGATTTTCTCTCGGCGCGGGAGCGTGGCGGGACCACGGGGACGCGCATAGACCAGCAGACTGCGGCCCTCTCCGACGCCGCCGAGATCGTCAACCGCAGCTTCCCTACGCTGGAGCCCTCGGGCAGGTTCATAAACGCCATCTCACCCGTCGTCATCCCGAACCGCCAGTCGCTATTCTGGCGCATCATGCCTTTAGGGATGATGGTCGTTTTCCTGTTCGTCGGCACGCTCGTGACGTTCGGGATAGCAAGCTTCGCCGGCGGCGGGTTGGCGCTGGCCCTCTTCGGGCCGCACCTCTGGCTGCTCCTGGTCCTGCTGGCCTTCTTCTTCTGGTGGCGCCAGAGCGTGGTGATGGTACCCGACGGCTGCAGGGCCGTCGTCACCCGATTCGGGAAGCTGGAGGAGGTCGTTGAGGCCGGGCGGAAGCTGCTCTTCAACCCGTGGAAGCAAGTCAGCTACATCGTCAACACCACGAGGGAGTACCCTTACAACGCCCCCATAAGGGAGGCTCCGACGGCGAGCCGGGTGAACGCGAGCGTCGACCTGTTTCTGCAGTTCAGGATCGAAGACCCCGCCGAGTTCATCTTCACGGTAGGCGGCGTCAAGGGGTTCTCTGACAAGCTGGAGAACGCGATCAGCGAGGTTACGCGGGCCCTTATCTACGAGCAGCGGGCCGAGGACATCTACGACCTCGTCGGGGAGAGCACCCAGAAGTTCCTTGACTCACTGAACGAGCAGTTTCTCCCCGCCGTGCGCTTTACGAACGCGAACATAACGCACGCCGAGCCCTCGAGCCAGGAGTACAGGATGGACCTCGCGGCCCCCGAGATGGTCAGGGTGGCGAAGGGGGCCTACACCTACGAGTACGAGCTCAGGCTCCGAAAGGAGCAGGACGAGGGCGAACTCAGGGGCGAGCTGGCGTCGCTCAGGGAGACGCTCTCCGCGATCAGCGCCGAGATAGCGACTTACCAGGCCCAGATCGACACCGCCCGCGAGCGGGAGACGAACCGCGCCAACGCCAGCGCCCGGGAGCGGATGGTGGAGGCCGAGAGCGAGGCGAACGCGAACGCGGCGCTGCTGGAGGCCCAGGCGCTGGATATCAGGGCCGTCAGTAGCGCCGCGGCGCCGGAGATCCTGGAGTACCGTTTCCAGCAGGACGTCCTCGAGAGGCTCGCCGCTGTCGCCGACAGGTTGCCGCAGGTAGTCCAGATCGGGGCCATAGACGGGGATGATGCGGTGGACTTCCTGCAGATCTCGCGTCGTATGATCGGGACCGGAGGCGAGCCTCTGTTCACGCCCGAAGACATGCAGGCCATTAGGGACAGGATGGAGGAGATTCAGGCCCGCATCCGCGAGCGCTCACGTGAGCTCGAAAGCCTCTCGGACGGCCAGGGGGCAAGCCCGGAACCGCAGCAAATCGAAGACGAGAACGCAGAGAGGGTCGAGGAGATCCGGCAGTCCGTAACGGACGAGGCCGTACGCCAGCGCGTAGAGCGGATCGGCCATGAGGGAGACGGGGAGGAGCGATGATGACCGAGACGCTGGAGGCGCGGTTTCAGACGCAAACCGTCCCCAGGATGCAGGAGTTTTCCAGGATCAAAGAGGTCGTCTCGGGCTGGTCTGGGGTAAGGCAGTACCTGAGGGGCGGAGACGAGGGCCAGATCGTACCCGTCGTCATACCGAAGGACCGCAGGCGCTACGGCTGGCTGTTCTTGCTCGGTGTGGCGGTCTACATGCTGGGCTTCGCGCTCTTCTCGGGGAGCGCGGCGCTGGCCGTACTGGCCGT
Source organism: Rubrobacteraceae bacterium (assembly GCA_021156345.1). Next base: position 4,072 of record JAJNDJ010000035.1, read on the forward strand.
GCTGGTCGCGATCTTCTTCCTCGGCCTCGCGCTGCTTTGGCTTTGGAGGGGCGCCATCGTGGAGATAGAGCAAGGGACGACGGGCGTGCGCTCGCGCTATGGGAGGATCGAAGGCACCCTCCCGCCAGGAAGGCACTACCTCTGGCGGCCGTGGGACAGGGTCGAGTTCGTCGTCGACACGGCTACGGAGATCCCTTACCTCGCGCCTGTAGCCGTCTGCCCGACGCAGGAGAACGTACCGCTCAAGGCGATAGAGTTCTTCCTGAAGTTCAGGATAGTGGACCCGCTCGCCTTCGTGCGCGTCATCGGCGCCTCGAACTTCGACCTCGTCCTCTCCAGCGCGGTGCAGGATGCGATCCGGCAACGCAGCCGACAGGTGAGCACGGAGAAGGCCTACGACCTGCGCGGCAGCGACGTCGGAGATATGCAAGAGTACCTGAACCGCCAGCTTGCCCACTACGGGGTCCGCATCCTCGGCGCCAACATCCCAGACGTGCAACTCCCCGACCAGTACCAGCAGCATCTAGCCACCCGCGAGCGCGTTGCCAAAGAGCTCGCCGCCTACGAGCGCGAATGGGAGCTGACCCGCAAGCAGCGCATCGACACGCTCCTCATGGATATCGAACGCTCCAAGAAAGACCGCGACGCCCGCCTGATAGAAGTGAAGGAAGCCCGCAACCGCGCACGCCAGGACGTGGCCAGGATGCTCGAAGAACAGGAGACCGAGGCCCAGCGCGTGCGCCTGGAGATAGAGACGCGAGGCCGCGCCGCCCTGACCGAGGCGGAGAACGAGGCCACGGCCCTCCGCCATCTCGGCCAGGCCCACAGGGACAACCGCGCCGTGGTCCGCTACGAGCTGGCCCGCCGCAGGGTAGAGGTCGGCGAGAAGCTCATGCAGCGCGCCCCGCGCCCCGTCCTCATCCGCGGCGAAGGAGGCGAGCAGTCAGCCCTCTCCACCCTGATTCTCGCCCGGCTCCTCCCGCAATTGACCGCGGACGGCTCGACAGTGGAGAAGGCCAGCGAGACACTGCGCGACCTTGGCAACGAAGGGTAATCTAACGGCATAACCGTCATTCCCGCGGGGCCTGTCCCCGCGAAGCCTGTCCCCGCGAAAGCGGGGAGCGGGAATCCACGACGGTGGTCGCTCCGGGCAAACTTGGCGGCGTTATCGAGTATCCCCGAGTGTGAGCGCCAGAAAGCAGCGTGGGACGAGTGTTGGATCACGCCTTGCTCGGCCCGTTCACGCCGTACTCGAGGCCGTCTACCAATGCTTGCCAGGAGGCTTCGATGATGTTCTCGGAGACGCCGACGGCGCCCCACATCCGCTTGCCGTCTGTCGAGTCTATGAGGACGCGGGTCGTCGCGGCAGTGGCGCGGTGCTCATCGAGGATGCGGACCTTGTAATTGGAGAGGTGGATCTCTTTCAGCTCCGGATAGTGCGGCCCTATGGCCTTTCTCAGGGCTTGATCTAGGGCGTTTACGGGACCGTTACCCTCTGCGGTAGAGATGACCCTCTTTCCGCCCACGGAGAGCTTTATGGTCGCTTCTGTCGTCGTCTCCCCGCCGGCCCGCTTCTCGGAGATGATCCTGAACGTCTCCAGTTCGAAGAGCGGCCTGTCCTCCCCGGTGGTTCGCCCTATCAGCAGCGCGAGGGAGGCGTCGGCGGCCTCGTAGTGGTAGCCCTCGTACTCGCGCTGCTTTATGGCGCCGAGGATCTGGGTCGCATCCTTGGCCTCGAGCCCTAGCTCCCTTGCCTTGGTCTTGATGGAGTTCTTCCCCGAGAGCTCCCCGACCGGAGTGCGCCTTACGTTCCCTACGGCCTCGGGCGCGACGTGCTCGTATGTGGCGGGATCCTTGGAGATGCCGTCGACGTGCAGCCCACCCTTGTGGGCGAAGGCGCTGCGCCCCACGTAGGGACGGTGGGTGTCGGGCGTCAGGTTCATGAGCTCCGAGACGTAGTTGGAGACCTCGGTGAGCCGCCGCAACCTTTCGTCATCCATGATTTTCAGCCCCATCTTGAGCTGCAAGTTGGCGATGGTCGTGACGAGGTCGCAGTTGCCGCACCGCTCCCCGATACCGTTGACGGTCCCCTGTACATGCGTCGCTCCGGCCTCTACGGCCACCAGAGCATTCGCCACCCCACATCCCGAGTCGTTGTGGGTGTGGATGCCTACCTCCACGTCGGGGAACTCCCTCACCGTGCGCGCCACGACCGCTTTGAGCTCCGTCGGCAAGGTCCCGCCGTTCGTGTCACAGAGGACCAGCGTCGTCGCGCCTGCTTCGGCCGCGGCGCGGAGCACCGCGAGCGCGTACCCGGGATCGTGGCGGAAGCCGTCGAAGTAGTGCTCGGCGTCGAAGATTACCTCTTTGCCGGCCAGGTAGGCGACGGTGTCGCGCACGGATTCGAGGTTCTCCTGGGGCGTGGTCCGCAGGACCTTCTCCACGTGCAGCTTCCAGCTCTTGGCGACGATGCAGGCGACGGGCGCTGAGAGGGAGGGTAGGAGCGTTACCGCAGGGTCGTCCTCCGCCCTGCCGTTCGGGCGCCTGGCCCGCGTGAAGGCTACGAGCTTGGCGTGGGAGAGCGAAGAGTCATCGAAGCCCTCGAAGAACTCCAGGTCCTTGGGGTTTGAGGCGGGGAAGCCCGCTTCGATGTAGTGGACCCCCAGAGAGTCAAGCTCGCGGGTTATGCGGGCCTTGTCCTCGGCGGTCAGGCTAACGCCCTCTCGCTGGGTACCATCACGTAGCGTCGTATCGAAGAGCTTTATGCTCATGCCACACCCTCTCCCGCCGCGACCCACTTGCTCACGGCCTTCGTCACTTCTTCGGTCGTCTTCTT
>JAJNDJ010000036.1 GCA_021156345.1 Rubrobacteraceae bacterium
CACTACTGTCCTCATGAATACCTCCTTCGTTCGATCCTGCAAACGCTCTCACGTCCATGTATGGGCCACCGTGGGCGCGGCGGTGACCGGGCGCGCCCGACGACTCCGACCTCGTCCCACGCGCGACCGTACGGGCCGCCCCACCGCCGATCGATCCTCCCGCCACGCAAAACCATCATCGTCGAGCCCTCATGGGGATCACGGTACCCACATAGGAATTCTGCTGGGGGTGTGCTCATTCGCTCGAGTCCTCGGCTTGAACCTGCTCGAGGTGCGCTTCGAGAGCGTCGAGTCGGTTTTCCCAGCGCCGTTTCTGTTCCGTGATCCAGCTGATGAGTTCGTCCGCCGTGGCGATCTCCAGTCGACAGGGCCGACGTTGGGCGTCCACCCCTTGGCTAATAAGCCCAGATCTTTCGAGGACCCTGATGTGTTTGGAGACCGCTTGCAGGCTGATCGTGAACGGCTCGGCCAGTTCTTTTACCGTCGCGTCGCCCGCGGTGAGGCGAGTGACGATCGCCCGCCGGGTCGGATCGGCCAAAGCGGAGAAGGCGGCGTCGAGCCGTTCCTCGGTAAGCGTCACGAGCTACGAGGGTCGTCAAAGGAACCGAAAGTGAGCTCACCGGCGGGCTCGTAGGTCAACACCACCAGCCCGGAATCAGTCGCCCTAGAGTCGGTAAGACGCATCGAGTGATCAATGCCAGTCTCGAAGAGTCGCTTGCCTTCGCCGAGCACGACGGGGAAGACGAGTAGCTCGTAGACATCGATCAAGTCGTGCCGCATCAGCGTCTGGGCGAGCCGGCCGCTGCCGTGGATCTGAAGCTCGTCACCGTCTTCTCCCTTGAGCTTGGTCACGGCCTCAACCACATCACCACCGAGGATCGTCGTGTGATCCCAGTCGGCCGATCCCAGCGTCGTCGAGGCGACGTACTTGGGGAGGTGATTGAGCTTCGCCGCGGTCGGGTCCTCATCGCCAACATTCGGCCACCACGCGGCGAAAATCTCGTAGGTCTTGCGTCCAAGGACGAAACCGCCCACCTTGGCAAACCGATTGCCCATCACCTCGCCGAACAGAGGATTGTCGGCGAAAGGCGGCAGCCAGCCACCCTTGGCGAAACCGCCGCTCGGATCCTCGTCGGGGCCACCGGGCGACTGCACGACGCCGTCGAGCGTCATGAACTGGGTGAGCGTGAGCTTTCGCATAGCAAGTCCCTTCTCCTGGGAGGCTATTTAATCCGATGGTTGTTCAACCGTTACGTTGAATACTACGCGACATCGGCTCACGTATCAAGCCCATTTCGAAGGTCTCACTTTTTGCCACCGAGCTTCTCGACCGGCACATGAGGGTGTAGCCGATCGGCGCGCAAGCAGTTCGCAGTAGCGTCCTCCTCGAGGCTATGGGGGAATAACGTCAACGGCGACGATCAAAAACGTTGCCCCGGATCTGATCGTGGACCGGGTGCCAGCAGTCTTTTCTTGGTATCGCTGGTACCGTCTGCCGGTTCAGTCGTCATGACGAACGGTGTGGCGTCTAGGTGCCTGTGTAGCGAATCTTTCCGACCGAGCCTGTGCCGTGGCCCCTGCTCAGGTAGTAGAGGCTACCACCCCTGCTCACCTCGAGAGCGACGGGCATGCTTAGCCCGGTGGCAAACCCGGTGACGTCTCCTGTGGCAGCATCGAGTCTCCTTATCCACCCGCTGCAGAAGTCCGCAAAGAAGTAGTCACCGACATAACCGCTCGGGAACTGCCTTGTGGTGGGATTGTAGAAGACGCCGCCGGTTATGGCGCAACCGGTGGCCTTCGTGCTGCCATGCCCGTACACGAAGACGGGATTGCGGTACTTGGAGTCCGACTCAGGGCCTTCGTATCGAGGCCACCCGTAGTTCGATCCCGCAGCCCCCCGATTGATCTCCTCCCACCTTTGTTCACCGACGTCATTGATGAACACCTTGCCCTTGTGGGGTTGAATCGCAAAGCTGAAGGGGTTGCGAAGTCCGAGCGCCCAGATGGCGCGATTTCTGCCTGTAGCCCGCTTGTAAAAGGGATTGTATCGGGGAATCGTGCCGTCCTTGTTTATGCGCAGTATCTTCCCCTTCAGGGTGCGCAGGGACTGCGCGTTGTCGCTGTTGGCGTTGTCACCTACAGCCACATAGAGCTTGCCATCCTCACCGAAGTGTATGGCCCCTCCGTTGTGGTTTGTGGCACTGCTCAGGTTATCCAGTCGGAGGATGAGCTTCTCACTGCCTGTAACTGCTCTATCACCACGGGCTCTGACGCGGATCACCCGGTTGTGGGCAGGGGTGGTGCCGGTCGCCCTCTGCGTGTAGTAGAGATAGACGTAGTGGTTGTTGGAGAAAGCGGGGTCGAAGGCGACCCCTAACAGGCCGCGTTCTCCCTCCGAGTGAACTCTGCCAGAGATATCCAAAAACGTCGCCAAACTCCCTCCCGCCTTCACCACTCGCAGCCTGCCGCGTTGTTCGGCTACGAACAGCCTACCGTCGGGCGCGAACTCCATGGCCGTAGGACTCGCAAGGCCACCGACGACCTGCGAGCGCGCGAAGTTGGGCGGGAGCGTTGCCCCAGCTCGCGCAGAGTTGGAAGAGAACGCCAGAACAGCCACGACGGAGGCCAATAGTCCACAGAGCACCATTGCCAACAGCAGCCCGCCTGGAATCCCCTTTTCAGAGCGCACCGCCTTCGAGCTAGCGTAAGAAGAACAAAATGATCTCACTAGCACTATCCTTTCGGCGGCACGTCCGCCTCCTTTTAGGAGCGGCCCGTAGCTTTGGGTCTTAGCCGCAGGGCTAATTTGCGTTTCCCTGGGACGGTTGCCAGTATACTGGCGACGATCCTCTCGTAGCAATTATGCCGCTTGTCGGTAGCCACAGCGCTCACAGGATTATGATCGCAACGGGTCAATACTTATGATCAGTGCTGTACCAGCGGGCCGCGGGGTGTTGCTCTGCCCAGCCCTTCCTTATGGCCACTTGCGCAACTTCCGGTGGCAGCGCTGCGTGCAGGCTGCCATCTCAGGGAAGGAGTTGCGGCGAACATAGTTGGCCAGGACTAACCACCTCATCGGTCGTCATCCTCCATCAGCCTCATTATGGACGGGTGCAGACGTCCGTTGCTCGCCACTATCTCTCTGCCATCGAGATCCAGCGCGTCGCCTCCGTAGTTTGTGAGCTTCCCCCCGGCCTCCTGGAGTATCACACTCCCCGCAGCCAGATCCCACGGCCAGATGCCCCGCTCGTAGTAGCCGTCTATCCTTCCCGAAGCCACGTAGCACAAATCAAGCGCCGCAGAACCCAGGCGCCTCATGCCCCGGGTGGTCGCCGCGAAGAGTCCAAAGAGCTCGAGGGCCTCGGGCATCTCAGCGCGATCGTAGGGGAAGCCGGTTGCGATAAGCGCCCGGATCAGTTCGTCGGTATCCGACACTTTGATAGGCTCGCCGTTCAGGGTGGCGCCTCGGCCTTGATAGGCGACGAAGGTCTCGTCGCCTATCGGGTCGTGTACCACACCCAGGACCACCTCGCCGGCCCTCTCGAGCGCTACGGAGACACAGAAGATGGGTAACCCGTGCGCATAGTTGGTGGTCCCGTCCAAGGGGTCCACGATCCAGCGGGCGTCCGCCTCGCCCGCGAGCTCTCCTCCCTCCTCGGCCAGCATCCCGTAGGAGGGGAAGGTTCCCGATAACTCCTCCCTTATCACCCGCTCCGCTTCCTCGTCGATCTCCGTGACGAGGTCCACTTCCCCCTTGTAGGTGATCGCGTGTTCGGTGCCGAAGCCGGCACGCAGCACTTCGCCCGCCCTCCTGGCTGCGGAGAGTGCGGCCTCCAGTTCGCTCGTCAAGTTCTCGATCCCCTCGTGTAATTGCAAGTGTGATACATGGTAACGTGCCAGGGGCAGGACGCGCGAGCGGCAAGGTGACGCCCTGGACGATCTGTAAGTCCTTCAGAGCGACCTCAAATGTCGCCGAAGCCCTCGCAGCATCCGTCATGGAGCCTTCCATGCCCCCAACTTCCACGGCATTTGAAACCTATCTCACCAGCCACAACCTTCTCGAAGACCATAGGGTGTAGCGTTCCAGCGTTGAGGCGGGTCGCGACCGTGTCGATCTCGGCCTCGGTCCAGGGCCAGGGGAGCATTCTACTCGCCCGAGGGCTTTGCTCGCTTGGCGGCCAACGCATCCTCCGGGTCGCTGGTCTTGCCGAGATAGAGCTTCTTGCGCTTACCCCCTTCGTGGAAGTGGAAGTACCAGTAGGGTCCACGCTCGCACGATGAGCCGTCGCGACGAATGTAGCGGCGTAGCTCCAGCTGCAGATAGCCGTCCTCGTGGGAGCGGTACTCCAGGACCTCCGTGACGGGCGGCGCAGCGTCCTCTTGGACATGGGAAGCGTCCTGCTCCCCGCCGGTGGGAGATGAAGCCCGGCGCTGTCGCTCGACCCCGGCCAAGGAGCGCATCCTGGGACTCCCACAGCGAGAGCGTGATGAACTCTGTGCGCTCACCCGCGACTATCGCCCCGTCGCTGTGGCCGAGTAACGCATGAGGACGGCGAGGGCCGCGCGGGCTCGCCGCAGGTCCTCCAGCGAGAGCTCCTCGCCTACGCGTCGCAGCCAAGGATCTGCCGCTCGCGTGATCGCAGTGAGGACCTCCTCGCCGCGCTTGCTCAAACGAAAGAGCGGTGACCGTGCGTTGTCGGGATTCGCAACTCTCTCGATGAGCCCCTCGGCGGCGAGGAGGTTGGCGACACGCTGGACACTCTGGCGGGTCACGCCCAGCCGGCGTGCGACCTGCGGAACCGTGCGGGCGCCGCCGGAGAGGACACTGAGCACCGCCCAGCGCACCTCCGTCTGGCCGAGTGGCCGCGTGAGCGCGTCACCGTAGCGACGCAGCGCACCAGCACACTCGAGCACGTCTGCTACGAGCCTGTCCACCTCCTCTGCGTGGGAGTCGGTGTCGTTTGTATCGCTCATCTACTGCGAGCACCTGATAAAGGCCGCCGCGCGCCTGGCCGAGTATCTACTCCACTCGTGCCCGCGCCTTAAGGTTTTGGCCACGAGCCGCGAGCCTCTCGGCATCGCGGGGGAGGTCATCTGGCAGGTGGTCCCACTCTCCCTACCGAATAGGGATAGATCAGCGAGCGTAGAGGACCTTATGCGCTACGAAGCGCTTAGGCTGTTCGTGGACCGGGCTCGTCTGAGGATGCCTGACTTCGAGCTGACAGAGAAGAACGCCGGCGCGGTGGCGAGGGTGTGCCGCAAGCTGGGGGGGATACCGCTAGCCATAGAGCTTGCCACGGCAAGGATGGGGGCCCTTGCGGTAGAGCAGGTGGCCCAGAGGCTAGAAACCTCCCTTGACGTGCTCAGAGGTGGTAGCCGGACCGCCGCAGCACGTCAGCGGACATTGAGGGCTACGCTCGACTGGAGCCACGACCTGCTCTCGGAGGACGAGAAGGTGCTGTTCCGGAGGCTTTCGGTCTTTGCCGGTGGGTGGACTTTAGAGGCGGCGGAGGCTGTGTGCTCCGGAGGTGGCGTCGAGCAGGAAGACGTGCTGGATCTTCTGGGCACGCTGGTGGACAAGTCGCTAGTTGTGGCCGGAGCGACTTCGAGCGGCGCGTTGCGCTACGGGATGCTCGAGCCCATCCGCCAGTACGCCAAAGAGTTGCTGGAGCAAGGAGGGCAAGCCGAAGTGGTGCAGGGCCAACACGGCGCTTTCTTCCTGGCACTGGCAGAAGAAGCCGAACCGGAGCTAGCCGGAACAACGCAGGGCGTGTGGGCGGAGCGGCTAGAGGCCGAGCACGACAATCTGAGGGAGGTGCTCTCGTGGCTCCTCGAACATGAGGAGGGCGAAACCGCGCTACTACTGGGAGCAGCCCTGTGGCGATTCTGGAGCGTCAGGGGCTACCTGAGCGAGGGGACCAAATGGCTCGAGCGAGTGCTCGCGGAAGGCGACCCGGCGGCATCGCCGGCACGGGTGAAGGCGCTAGAGGGGATGGGATGGCTGGCTCAGTTCCAGGGCGAGTATCAGCGAGCGAGCGCAATATACGAAGAGATGCTGGAGTTGTCCCGAGGGTTGGGTGATAAGGGGAACATGGCAACCGCGCTCAACAGCCTGGGGACGGTGGCAGCGCAGCAGGGCGACAACGAGCGGGCGAGGAACTTCCTGCAGGAGAACCTGGGGGTGATCGAAGAACTGGAGGCGGAAGGAGACCCCGCAACGCCGCTCAAGAAGTTCTACGTTTCCAACCTGCTGGGATACTTAGCGATCAACGATGAAGGGGACTACGCTAGGGGCACGATTCTCTGGGAGGAAAGTCTGGCGTTGGCCAGGGAAGTAGGAGACGACTATTCGGTCGGGACAACCCTAGTCAACCTCGGGCACGTGGCACTTCTGCAGAGAGACTTCGAGCGGGCGAAGTCACGTAGTGAAGAGGCCCTGGCGTTCGCCGATAAACTCGGGAGCGCAGGCGTGGAGATCGTCCCCTCAGCTTGCGTCAACCTGGGTCTTGCTACGCTTGGCCTGGGCCAGCACGAGCGGGCGATGGGCCCGTTCGAAGAAGCCCTGGTGATGAGCCAGGATATGGGCAGAACACCGCAAGTTATCGAGGCTCTGGAGGGCATGGCGAGCCTGGCCGGAGCCAGGAGGAAGGCCGCTCACGCGGCACGCCTGTGGGGAGCAGCGCAAGCCGCACGCGAGGTTACCGGCATCAGTGCTTTCACACCCCAGGAGTGGGCGTTGCACGAGCCACACCTGGCCTTGGCTACCTCCCAGCTCGGGGATCAAGCGTGGCAAGAAGCGCTGGCCGAGGGGCGGGCGATGTCGCTGGAGGAAGCCGCCCAATACGCCCTCAGAGAGGAGGCCGATCAGGCCGTGGCTACCATTGCCCAAGAACACTTAGCCTCCTCGCCCGGGGCCTCACCAACCGCCAGCTATCCACCGAGCTCTCCATCTCCGAGCGCACGGCCGCTAACCACGTAGCAAAGATCCTCAAGAAGCTGGGGCTGAGCTCGCGAGCTCAGATCGCTAGCAGGGTAAGGGGAACGTAGCTTGCTGCCTCTAGCCCACATTTGGGCGGCTCACCCCTCGACTTCACCGGAGCGAGCCATATTTCTCAGGTTGGGGCAGAAGATGAGTAGAAATACTCACGCCTTCCCCCTTCCAGATAACGACCAAATAACGCTCGCTCCTTACTCTTGTATCAGAAGAGCCGGCACGAAGACCCTCGTGCTCATCTTGACCGCCGTCGACAAATCTGCGGGTCTCTCTAACGCCCTCGAGGTGCGAAGGGTGTTCGCTGGGGATTCTTCGTTGGATGAGAAGGTGGCCATGGGACTGCTTTGATCCTATCGTAACGCTCTTCAGAGAAGTCCCCTTCCACGCACCTCTTCTACGCGCTTCGGTGAATAGCCTGGGGTAAGATACGTACATGGCGGAGAAATGGGTGAAAGTGGCCGCGGCCCCGGACGAGTCTGTCGGGCTGCTGATGGAGGGTGTGCTAAAGGACGCCGGCATCCCATCGCTGATCCAACGGGCGCCCGGCTTCGATGCGCCGGACTTCCTGGCCGCCGGTCCCAGGGACGTGCTAGTGCCGAGTTCGTTGATGGAAGAAGCCAAGCAGGTCCTGGAAGACACCACGGGTCTTGGGTCGTACGCGCCGTAGCGGCTTATCCGAGCGGCTTCCCACACTGTCGAGCGGGACCCTCTGCGTCTGCGGCCTGAATAGTACGACCGATGGCCCAAAAGAGAGCACCTCAACTGGCAGCTCCAGACCCCGTCTGGAGAACGGCGAGATCTTCTACGGCCCCCAGAACCCCTCAGAGAGGCTCTTCATCCTCCAGAAAGGCAAGGTCAGGATCTTCAGGTCCACCCCGGATGGGCGCGAGTTCACCCTCGCCGTGGTGGATCCGGCACCGTCTTCGGGGAGATGGCGCTCTGGTCCGCTCCGGACGCTAAGCGCGGTTCCGGGTTGGACGATGCCTGGGGCTACCCTTGTGGTAGCCGGTCTACCTCTGGAATCTCCCAGCTCCTTGATGAGGCCCTCAAGGCCCGCAGGCGAAAGTACGAATAGAAGCCCAGACGCTGGCGGCTGCGCGTTCGTTCGGCAGCACGGTCGGCTGGACCACGGGCAACGTCACCACCCGCAATGGCGTGGTCCTCGTCCACATGGAAGGTCCGCCTCCTTCGCCCAATACAGACCGGCTGCGAACGGAGCTGGAGAAGCGAGGCGTCAATCCCAGCGAGGTGCACGTGGAGCTGGTCCCTGCGCGGCTGGTCACCTTCGACTAACCGGGTAGCATCAGCTGGCGGCGCACAAACTCGGCGTGCGTGAGTGGGATTCATAAGAGGAGGTGAGGACTTCTGCCGCAGCGGCGACGACCCTAAAGCGTGGCGGATGGCCACGGATGTTCTTGCCCGAATGCGCTAGGGTACTTCTTCAGTGAAAGTGGCTACGCATGTTGCTGCTCGGCGGCGGCGACCCCGCTACGAGCTTGCCATAGGCAAGAGACGACCTTTTGCGCTGACCGTCGAGACCGGCGCAACTTTCGTCCCCGGGTCTCTAGCCAGCTCCGGTGCAGCGGTAGCCGGCCACTGCTTGCTCGGCTTAGCTCGGATAGCCACCAGCGATCGCATCGAGATGGAGCGTTCCGCCCAGATCCAGAACACGCACCTCAACCTCGGGCGCGAGCTCGGCAGCGTGGCGGCGAAACTCCGTTACGGGGTCAGTAAGCATAGCGGTCTGCAAACGTCCGAAGCCGAGGGGCGCGTAGGTTCCCCAGTGGATCGGGACAGCGAGGAGCGGCTGCAGGAGCCGGAGCGCCTCGGCGGCGCGGCGCGGATCGAGGTGGCCAGGGCCGAGCGAAGGACCCCAACCCCAGATCGGCAGCAGCACGAGATCTAGACGGGGTGCGAGCGTGGCCATTCCCTCGAAGAGGTCGGTGTCGCCCGCGAAGTAGATCTGGTGCGAGCCGCGGATCAGGTAACCCAGGGCTGCCACTTCTGTTCCCAGAAACCCTCGTCCTCCTTCGTGATCAGCGTGGGTTGCGCGCACGACGAGGTCTCCGAGCCGAACCTCCTCGCCAGTCTCAACCTCGACGACCTGTTCGAAGCGACGCCGGCGGAGTAGCCTGCCGGCGCCGCGCGGGACGACGACGGGCACAGACCGGCCGAGGCGCTCGAGTGAGGGATAGTCAAGGTGATCGTAGTGGAGGTGGGAGACGAGGACTCCGTCGAGAGCGTAGAGCATCCCAGCGTCTGCCGGTTTTGTACGCCGGAGGTGCGCCACCCGGTCGCGGAGCACCGGGTCGGTCAGGAGCCGCGTGCCATCTAACTCGACCAGGACCGTGCTGTGGCCGAGCCAGGTTATGCGCGCCCGGCGCGCTGGGTCGGCACGCTCCTTACCACTCACCGCGACCACTGCTCAGGTGGCGCCGTCCCGGTACCGCTCGTGACCGAGGTCGGCGAGCCAACGGCGCATGTGCCGGTGCATGGTGTCGGGGCCGACGATAGATTGCTCGGGCAGGCGCCAGCCCGCGGGTGGGATGACGAACGGGAACGACTGTGAACCACCCATGCCGCCGTGAGAGCCGACGAGCTCCTCGAAGGCGGCGACCTCGTCCATCTCCGCGTAGTAGGTGCTATTGACCATGACGTCAGCAACGTGCTCGAAGCGATCCGCGCGCCTGACGTGCCGGGCAGCGTTCGGGCCGAATGGCGCCAAAGGATCCTCCCCTTCCACCCGGTCCTCATCAAGGTAATGCGTTCCCTGAGCGCCAATCGCCACAGCCCCATGCCGCTCGGAGCGCACTAGCATGAAGCCGATGCCGGGGTGGTCGCGCAGCGCCGAGACGGGCTCTGGGTAGAGACGCTCGATGCGCTCGAGCGTAAGCCGCCCTGGCTCGCGTGGGAACGAGATGAGCCCCAGGCAACCCGAGGCCATCACCGACAGTTCGGGCATTTGGCCGTCCTGCGCCCCTTCGCGCATCCTTACGGTCTCTTCGCGAGATTTCTCGCCGAGTTGCACAGCACCGTCTACCCGCTTGCTCTTCGTCGCCGCGCGGATCGTGCGGCCGACTACGTTGTCTGCTGACCCC
>JAJNDJ010000037.1 GCA_021156345.1 Rubrobacteraceae bacterium
AGCACTTCAGCTTGCGCACGCGAAAGAAAGTCCTCGCTGACGTACTGAGAGGGCGGCGCAGCCGCCGGGCTGCCAAGCGAAAGCCGAAGTGTGCTGAAATGCTCTAAAAGCGAACGACCAGCACGCCGCCAGCGATGATCAAGAGGACTCCAAGCGCCTTCAGGATGCTGAAATCCGCGCCGGCGCCGAAGACGCCTAAAGCGTCGAGTACGAGGCCAGCGATCAGCTGGGCGGCTATAACAAGCGAGAGAGCGCGCGCCACACCGGCCTGTCCGGCCGCGACAGCGATAGAGCCTACTATCACGGCCCCGAGAATGCCGGAGGCCACTGCGTAACCTACAGCGCGGCCCGTAAACTCCGGTTTCGCCACCACTAACGAGATCAAGAGCGCGAACACACCAGTCGTAAGCCCCGAGATCGCGACCAGGACCAGGGGCCCGAGCGTTCGCTGGGCCGCCCCTGTTAGGCTGGTCTGGACGGCCACGCACACGCCCGCAAGTACCGCGAGGATGAGGGTAGATCTCATAGTGTCCCCCTGAAGTTCTTGGTCTCAACGCAGGGTCCCGGTCGGGAGGCCCGCAGAATTATACGCGGGTGGCAATCGTTTCTCCGGTATGTGAGGTGGGTATACATCTGGTTGTTCTTTTCTTGATCGTGTTTGGTAAACGTACGGAGGATAATCGTGGAACAGATGCTAGGCGGAAGGATCACCTACCTGGGGCACGCGACGTTCAGGTTCGTCACGGCGGACGGCGAGCAGATCATCATAGATCCCTTCCTCACGGAGAACCCCCAGACCCCGGACGACATGAAGCAGGTCGGCGAACTGGACACCATCCTGATTACCCACGGCCACTTCGACCACTTCTCGGACGTAGAGTCTCTCGCGGCGCAGACTGGGGCGGCGACGGTCTCCAACTTCGAGATCTTCTCCTACCTGCAAAGGGAGGGGATCGAGAACGCCATGCCGATTCAGAAGGGCGGCACGATCGAGGTCGGCGGCCTCAAGGTAACCGCGACAAACGCCTTCCACTCTTCGAGCATACAGCTCGACGACGGCAGCTACATCTACGGTGGCGAACCGATGGGCTACGTCATCGAGTTCGAGAGCGGCTTCAAGCTGTACCACGCGGGGGACACATGCGTCTTCGGCGATATGCGGCTGATCGGCGAGATCTACAACCCCGACCTCGCCCTGCTGCCGATCGGCAATCAGGTGGTCATGAGCCCCTTGGAGGCTGCCCACGCAGCCAGGCTCCTCGGCGTAGAGCATGCCGTCCCGATACATTACGGGACCTTTCCGTTCTTGCCAGGCACCCCAGAGGAGTTCCAGGAGCACGCCTCCGTCCTCGTTCCAGACCTCAAGGTCCACGTGATGAAACCTGGTGACGACTTGTCGTCTTAGCCCTCAGCGGTTGGCGATCAGCTTTCAGCCCCGGCCAACCCGAGCCGGGGCTACATCGTTGCCGATAGAAAGACCAGCAACGAGGTGCGACAAACCTCCCCTGTAGCTCCGACTACATCACCACCGATCCCACCAAACTTCACTGCTGAGACCCGTAGGGCACCAAGCGCGACCAGGGGTGCAGCGAGGATGCCGAGCGGGGCGAGGGCCCCGCTCGGCAGAAGGAATGGCAGCGGCGCGAGCGACGCAACGACGACGGCGGGAGTACGGCGTGGCCCAGAAAGTGCTCGTACAAACGGCACGGAGGAGGAGCGTGGATCTGCGGGCTCGCCGAATGCCAGCATGAGGAGCATCGCCGACCGGGCTGCGACCTCACCGGCCAACAGGGCGAGCGCGGCACGGCCTGGAGAAGTGGCGCACAGCCAAGCGAGCGCGCTTACGGTAGGAGCGTAGACCAGGAAGAGCGCGACTAGACCGCCGATGCCGACGCGGGTGTCTTCGAGCACCTCGCGTCGCCGGTTCTGGCTCCCGTGGGCCATAATCGCGTCACCAACGTCGAGGACACCGTCTGCGTGGTGCAGACCAGCTGCGAGAAGCACGGCCCCGAGCGCGAGCGTGGCGGCTACACCAGGAGGCACTAGGTGGGCCACCAGTAGCAGACCGGCTCCAGGCAATCCCGTAACCAGGCCTACGAGGGGCAACAGGCGGACCTCACGCGCGGCCTCTTCCAGCGAGGCCCCGCGAACCGGAAAGACCGTGAAAAAGGAGAGGAGATCTTTCAACTACTTGATCCTGATGCCTACCCCGGCGACGCAGAGGTGGACCTCCTCAGCCGCCTCGGCCGCCCGCTGGTTGACCAGCCCGAGTACGTCACGGAACCTCCTCCCCGCCTCGCTCTCAGGCACGACCCCGAGTCCGACCTCGTCGCTCACCATAAAGAACTGCACACTGAGATCCCCTGCCCGAGCCAGGAAACCGTCGAATTCGGCGAGTGCCGGCTCTTCCCTGGCCGAAACCCACAGGGTGAGGGAGTCGAGCAGAACCGCTTCCCACCGCTCCGCCGCCGTGAGGACTTCGTCGAGGCCCCCGATCTCCAGCGTACCCCACCCACAAGGCCTGCGCTCCCTGTGAAGCCTTATGCGCCGCTGCAGGTCCTCGTCCCCAGGCTGAATGGCCGTAGCCACATAGAGGACACGCTCGACTCCCAGTGAGGATACCAGTCGCTCGGCGAAAGCGCTCTTCCCGCTGCGGGCGCCGCCCAGGATGAGGGCGCGAACGGCTACAGCTCCTCCTTGATCGCCGCGACGAGCCGCCCGTTCTCCTCGGCGCTCCTGACCGCGACGCGGAAGTACTCAGGTCCGAGCCCATAGAAAGGCCCGCACCCCCGTACGAGCACACTCCTCCTGGCGAGCCTCTCCGGGAGTCCATCGGGCCCCCGTACGAGCAGGAAGTTCGCGGCCCCGGGGAAAGGTCGCAAGCCGGGGATGGCATCGAGCGCCCCGAAGAGGTCTTCGCGCAGGCGGGCCAACTCGGCTATCGAGGCTTCGGCGAAGCCCCTTTCTCTGACGGCGGCGATCCCCGCGGCGGCGGCGACGGCGTTCACCGGCCAAGAAGGTTGCAGCGCCTGGACACGCCCGGCGTCGTCGCAGAGGAGACAGCCGAGCCGCAGGCCGGGTATCGCGAAGAACTTGGTGAGGGACCGCGCAACCCAGAGTCCTCGGTCGACCATATCTGTGACGCTGATCTCTGGAACGAAGTCGGCGAAGGCCTCATCGACCACGAGAACTGCGCCGGCCTCCTCTACACAGGCCGCAACCTCGAGGACTTCGTCGCGGCCGAGCATGTCGCCAGTAGGGTTGTTCGGGTTGCAGAGGAACACCACAGAGACACCTTCGAGGTCTCTGTACGAGGTGGGATCCCAGCCGAAACCCTCCTCCTCGCGCCTCCTGGCTACCCTGCGGACAGGCTCCATGCCTGAGGCCCTGGCCGCCGCCGCGTATTCCGAGAAGGTGGGCTCGAGCACGAGCGCCCTTCCGCCCGTTGCTGCCGCCCTGGCTGCGAGGAACAGGGCTTCCGCGCCACCGTTGGTCGGCACTACCATCTCGGCACCGACGCCGAGGTAGGCGGCCAGGGCCTCACGCAACCCGATATATTCCAGGTCGGGGTAGCGGCCTGAATCCTCGTAGAGGGCCCGCCGGGCGGCTTCCAGAGCGTTACTCGGCGCGCCGAGGGGGTTTATGTTCTGGCTGAAGTCCAGTAGCTCCCCGGCATGGACGTCGAGGGAACGCGAGACGAGGTCGCCGTGGGCACCGTGGTGACGGTCGCCGGGGTGCTGCGCCCAGCCTCTAACCACGAAACACCCTCTCCGCCAGAAGCAGCAAGATTCCGGCCAACCCACAGCAGCGGCGCATCAGGCGCAGCGCGCGCCCGATATCGTCAGGAGCGGAAAGGCGTCTATCGCCGAGTATCGGTCCTTCCCGCAGCACCCCGCCGTATGTGTTGGCGCCGCCGAGC
Source organism: Rubrobacteraceae bacterium (assembly GCA_021156345.1). The sequence goes on from JAJNDJ010000037.1 coordinate 3,920, forward strand.
TTGACACCAAGGGCGCCGGCGAATGCGGCCTCAGCCATCCCGGCGTTGGGGCTGGCGGTGAGTGGGCCGTAGCGAAGGGCGGTCAGGAGCGTGCGAAGTGGCCGTCCCGAGATGGCCGCGGTGGAGAGCATCGTAAGCCTCGACGGCGCCAGGTTGGCAAGATCGTCCAGACGGGCAGAGGCCCATCCGAGGTCTGCGTAGGGAGGTTGCCTGTAGCCAACCATCGAGTCCAGCGTGTTCACAGCCTTGTATGCCAGCGCGCCCGGCGCACCGAAGAGCACGCCATAGAGCATGGGGGCAACAACACCGTCGCTCGTGTTCTCTGCGACCGATTCCACGGCGGCCCTGCAGATCTCGGACTCCGATAGGTCGCCCGTATCTCGTCCGACGAGATGACCCACCTGGGTCCGTGCTCTTTCGAGCCTTCCTTCGCGCAGCCTCATCTCGACGTCTCCTGCAGCCTCACCAAGGCCGCGCATAGAGAGCGTGGTAAAGATCAAGGCCGTCCCCAAAATCCACCTTGGCTTACAGGGCACGACGCCCAGGAGCTTCCGCATAGAGACGAACACCAGCGAAGGCAATGAGAGGGCGAGCACGATGCCAGCGAGGCGCCTGGATCCCGGGCTGTCCATTCTCAGCGCCCGCTTCTCGAACGCCGAGATCACAAACCCCATCAAGACGGTCGGGTGTATGGTCTCTGGGGGCTCGCCGAGCACAGCGTCGAGGAGCAACGCCGCAGCGACCTGTCCCCCTCTTAGCGGGCTCATTCCCTGCGTGGCGCCCCTCGGGGCTTCTCATCGTCGGAGAGAGCGGGACGGCCGCGCAGCGCCCCGACCATCCCGCCAGCCGTTCCGAGGAGGACGGCGCGCAGAACGAAGTTGGCCATAGAACGACCGAGATCCCGCTGACTGGGTGGTTGCAGGGTTGCCTCGACCTCTGCAACCTGCGCCGGTGGCGGGAGATCCCTGACCTTCTCGGGGGATGCCCCGCGGTCTTTGCGTTCCTGCCGGATCTCCATACGGACCTCGTTTACGTAGGAGACGACCTTAGGGGCGGCCTCACGGGCGTAGTCGCGTGCGGTCCCTGCGAGCAACGTCGCCTGCAAGGCGGTCGTCAGAAACAGCGTGATTCCCACCATGACGGCGACCACCGTCGCTGCCAGGGCGCCGTCGCGCAGCAGCAGTGATCTGTAGGGCACCCCTGGGTCGAGGCGCGTGGGGCGTACCCTGAGGGCCGCAAGTATGGCCAGGAACAGGAACAGAGCAAGGGCCAGCCGCGTCCTGTACTGCGCTATGGCGGCAAGGACCCAACCAGGCGTATCGGCAGGGTCGATGAAGAGGAAATACAGGTCCGAGGCGAGCGCGACGAGCACCCCCGCGAGCCCGTAGACGTAACCCGTCCTGATCGGTCCCGAAACTCTCTCTGGGTAACCGTACATACAGGGGAGGATACAGCATCCCCCAGGGACGCTCTGTGATCTGGAATCCCACGCCTGTCAGGGGTCGTGCTCGCCCGCGGCCGAACGCCCCTTGAGGAGAAAATACAGACCGGCGAGCACGACCGCGCCTCCTACAATCGTCAGCAAGCCTGGTCTCTCGGAGAGGACGAGCCAGGCCAGAAGCGCGGCGACGACGGGCTCGGCCAGGATGGTGCCCGAGATGATGGAGGCCTGCACGTAGCGCAAGGCCCAGTTGAAGACCGTATGACCCATAAGCTGCGGCCCTGCGGTGATCGCCGCCAGCCAGAACCAGGTCTCTCCGGAATAACCCCAGAGTCGGATCTCGAAGCCGAGGGCGACGGGCAGCAACGTCGCCGCTGCTGCCGAGTACACGACTATGGAATACGGAAGCACACCGACTCCCCCTGTGGTGCGGGAGGAACGACCGATCAGGACGTACACAGCCACCGTCACGGCCCCGACGAGGGCGAGCACGTTCCCCAACACGGCGGCCGATCCTGAGGTCCTGTCGAAGGCGATGACGGCCGTGCCCGCTGTGGCGACCACGATGCCAAGGAACGATAGCGGGGTGGTGCGCTCTCCGAAGAGCAAATATGCGAGGACAGCCACGAAGACGGGCTGGGTGGACACGAGGACGACGCTAGCGGCCACGCTCGTATAGTCGAGCGAGGAGATCCAGAATCCGAAATGGGCCCCGAGCGCCACTCCTGAGGCTATCCCCACGTAGAGCGCACGGCCCCTCGGGAAGCTATCCTTCCTGACGAGCGCCGGCGGCAGGAGCACAGCTGCCCCAAGGGCACACCTCCAGAACGCTATGGCAATGGCAGGGGCCTCGGCCAGCCGGATAAAGATGGCGGACGCCGATACTGCGAGCACCCCTACGGCTACGGCCGGGAGAGCAACCCTACCCCATGCCTTATCCTGTACCAGACCAGAGCCCCACTTTCCCTGACGAACTGCCCTCTACGGGACCACTTCTTGCGCCACATCGGGCTACTATACACGGGCTCCGCCACAGCGAGCAGGCCAACCCTGCCGAAGGAGGCGACCGTCCTGACGCAGTGCAATGGGTCCGTCACCACAAGGACCTCGCCGATGCCTCTGTGGTGTGCGACCTCAGCCACCCTCACGGCGGATTCCCAGGTGCTCCTGGCGGTATCCTCGCGCAGGATCGCCGCCTCAGGTACTCCCATCTTCCGCAGGATGCCCGACATCACCACAGCCTCACCGGGCGGATGTTCGCCCTCACCGCCGGTCGGGAGGAGGAGATCAGCCAGTCCCCGAACGTACAACTCGCCCGCGTGACGCGTCCTGAAATCCAACGTAGGGCTCGGCCTCCCACCTGGCAGTACCTGCGCCCCGAGAACCACGGCGACCCGTGGCCTGGCCCTTATGCCGTCAGGGACCGAAGTCGATGGCCGATCCACGTACACCCTCAGGAGTTCAGCCAGCTGCCCGAGGATGCCTCCTCGCAACGGACCCTTCAACGCCGGGCCTCGCGCCTTGCCAGCTCCAGATCCCCTGGCGAGTTGACGTTCATCAACAGGAGGCCGGGGTCCCCGAACCGGCGTAACTCTTCCCCGACGTACTCGACCTCATAAACCCCTTCCAGAAACGTGTGCACGGCCCGCGCCCCGCCGTCGAGCGCCGTCCCGAGACGTGGTAGCAGCGTCCTGGCGTAGGCGGCGCAGAGCGGGTGGATTCTGCCCCGGTATCGCGGGACCACGGCAAGAACGCCGCCCCTCGCGAGACGCCCCAGCAGGTAACTTACCATGCTCTGCGTCAAGAAGGGCATGTCACCGGCTGCGACGAAGGTTAGCGGGAAACGTGCGGCGGCGAAGCCGGCCTCCATGCCGGCCAGCGGTCCAAGCCCGCCAGGGCGCTCGCCGGTGATGCATCTGACTCCTTCGAGCCTGACACCACCAGCTCCGACTACGAGCACCTCCTGGCAGCCTGTAAGCGCGTCTCTGACACGTTCGATCAGGGGCGTCCCCTCGACCTCGAGGGATAGCTTCTCGTGTCCCATCCTGCGGCTGGCGCCGCCGGCCAGGATTATGCCCGAGGCCGGGGGGCTCAGGAGGCCGCCTGGACGGTCGCTCCCTCTCTCAAGCCGAGGATC
>JAJNDJ010000038.1 GCA_021156345.1 Rubrobacteraceae bacterium
TCGGCTTCGGGCGGTCGTCAGGGCGGTGACAAATCCCGGCGGTGACGCCGGGGACAAAGCACCGTTCGGGCCCGGAGACAGAGCGAGAGGCTCTGTCTCCTTGCTCTGCCCTCCCTGATCCCATCTCCGGATAAACAGGGAGGTAAGTCCGTGTGCGGCATAGTTGGTTACGCCGGTAAAGAGCGTTGTGTCGAGGTGCTCATGGAGGGTCTCGGGCATCTCGAGTATCGTGGTTACGATTCGGCTGGGCTGGCCCTTCAAAAGGAGGGCCACATAGAGCGGATAACAGAGGTCGGGCAACTCGAGAACCTCACCCGCGCCCTTACCGGGCGCAACGGTGACCTCTCCCAGGTGCGGACCGGGGTGGGACACACCCGCTGGGCTACGCACGGGCGTCCCAGCGAGGAGAACGCGCATCCCCATCTCGGTGGAGACGGAACGGTCGCCGTCGTACACAACGGCATCATTGAGAACTTCTCGGAGCTCAAGGCGGAGTTGGAGGGGCGGGGCGCCGTCTTTCGTTCAGAGACGGACACAGAGGTGATAGCGCACCTGATCGCTGAGAGGGTCGAGGCCGGAGAGACCTTGCGGATAGCGCTCGCCGGGGTGTTTCAGCGGCTCGAGGGCTCTTTCGCCGTCGCTGCGGTCAGCGTGGGTGAGCCAGGTAAGGTCGTCGCGGCCCGACATCAGAGCCCTCTCGTCGTCGGCCTCGGGGAAGGTGAGAACTTCCTGGCGAGCGCGGTGCAGGCGCTGCTCGGGGAGACGCACGAGTTCCTCGTCGTCGAGAACGGTGAGATCGTCGAGATTGCGGACTCTTCGGTAGGGGTGTTCACCTCTTCGGGCGAGCCCGTCGAGCGTGAGTCCTTCAAGGTGGATTGGGAAGCCGAGGCCGTCGAACTCGGCGGCTACGACGACTATATGCTCAAGGAGATCCACGAGCAGCCCGCCGCCCTGGGAGCGACCCTTCTCGGCCGCATCGACTCAGGGGGCGTCGTCGACCTCTCCGAGGTAGGGCTCGACCTCTCGGAGATAGACCGGGTTGTGGTCATCGCCTGTGGCACGGCCTACCATGCCGGCCTGCTCGGCAAACACGCCATAGAGAAGCTCGTATCGCTACGCGGACCCCATGGGGGACGGGCGCACACTGGTCGTTGCCATAAGCCAGAGCGGAGAGACGACAGATACTCTCGCTGCCGTTCAGGCGGCTCGGAGTTTCGGGGCCAAAGTGCTCGCGGTTACCAATACCAGAGGCTCGCTCATCACACGAGAAGCCGATGCGGTCTTGCTCACCAGGGCGGGGCCCGAGATCTGTGTTGCTTCCACCAAGACCTTCGTCGCCCAGGTCGCCGTACTAGACCTTCTGGCGCTGGCGCTCGCCGCCATTCGCGGGGCTATCCCCGAGAGAGAATTGCGGGAGATCGGACGCGGCCTCAGGCTGGCGCCGGAGAAGGTCGAGGAGGCGCTCGGGTTGGTTGGGGGTCGGGTGGAGGAGGCCGTGGAGGTCTTCGAGGAGGCCCGCTGCTCGCTGTTCCTGGGGCGCGGTATCTCGTATCCCGTGGCGCTCGAAGGGGCTCTGAAGCTCAAGGAGATCTCCTACCTACCTTCCGAAGGCTATCCGGCTGGTGAGATGAAGCACGGTCCCATAGCTCTGGTGGACGAACACTGTCCCGTTATAGCCGTTCTCGGAGAGGGCCTCATCCGCGAGAAGACTCTCTCGAACGTCGAGGAGACCGTCGCCAGGGGCGCTAGCGTGATCGCCGTCGCCCGTGAGGGGGACAAAGGCGCAGGAAGGATGGCTCGCCTTGTGCTTCCTGTACCCGAGGCGCCGGAGATTCTGGCCCCCTTGATCTGTAGCGTGCCGCTGCAGCTCCTCGCATACCACGTCGCCAAGGACCGGGGCCTGAACGTCGACAAGCCACGCAACCTCGCCAAGAGCGTCACCGTCGAATAGTGAGCCTGTGCCCCTTTCAGTTCTTGGAGTAGGATACGTCCATGCGAGCGATGATCCTGGACGTACCCGGCGAGCCGCTTAGGGTGGCGGAGGTGGCCACGCCAGAGCCAGGCGAGGGGCAGGTCCTCCTGCGCGTACACTGCTGCGCCGTGTGCAGGACGGATCTGCACGTCGTTGACGGGGAGTTGCCCGATCCCAGGTTGCCCCTGATCCCGGGCCACCAGATAGTCGGCACCGTTGAGAGGATCGGCGAGCACGCAGACAGCTTTACGTTGGGGGAACGGGTCGGGGTGCCGTGGCTCGGGTGGACCGACGGCGAGTGCCGCTATTGCCTCTCCGGGCGCGAGAACCTCTGCGAGAACGCGCGGTTCACGGGGTACCAGATCGACGGCGGCTACGCCGGGTACGCCATCGCCGACGGTCGTTTCTGCTTTCGGATCCCTGAGGATTTCCCCGACCTGCAGGCCGCTCCTCTGTTATGCGCCGGCCTGATCGGGCACCGTTCGCTGCGCTTCGCCGGCGATGCCGAGAGACTCGGTCTCTACGGCTTCGGGGCCTCGGCCCACATCGTGGCCCAGGTCGCAGCGCACGAGGGACGGCGCGTCTTCGCGTTCACCCGCCCCAAAGATGAGGAGGCGCAGGAGTTTGCCAGGGGTCTGGGTGCCGAATGGGCCGGGAGTTCGGATGAGGCGCCGCCCGAGGAACTGGACGCGGCGATCATCTTCGCGCCGGTTGGCGCCCTGGTCCCTGCTGCCCTCAGGGCCGTCGCCAGGGGCGGGACCGTGGTCTGCGCGGGCATACACATGAGCGAGATCCCCTCCTTTTCCTACGATCTCCTCTGGGAAGAGCGATCGGTGCGCTCGGTGGCCAACCTCACGCGCCAGGACGGCCTGGACTTCCTCGCTCTCGCCTCTGAGGTGCCTGTTCGAACGGAGATCGTGCCTTTCCCCCTGGAGGAGGCCAACGAGGCGCTAGAAGCCCTGCGCGGTGGCAGGGTGCGGGGCGCTGCCGTGCTCGTCGTCGACTGATCTGTGTTGCAAGCGTACCCGCGAGTCGGACTAACGGATGACGTTCAGGGCGCCTGGTTCGATGCGGAAGGACATGGGTAGTCCGCCCCAGAGCTCACCGTCGAGTTGTACCGGTACGTCTGCGCCGGGGGCCCTGGCGTGGACCTCCGTCGAGGTAAAAGACCTCATCGCGCGGTTGAGGGGCCTCCTCGCCATTATCCCGGCGATGACGTCAGGCCTAAGGAGGTCGCTCAGGCGCTCGACCAGGATGGTCTCGAACGCGCCGCTGGTCAGAAGGCCAGGGCCTGACACCCTGTAGTCACCGCCGTAGTAGTGGCCGTTGGCGACTATGGCGAACCTCGCGGTGTGGACCTCGTCGCCGTCGCTTACCTCCAGGGTGGGGAACCTGTTCCCGAAGAGCACTTTGAACGCCGTCAGCTGGAAGGCCAGGCGCCGCAGGTAGCGCTTCAGGCGCGGCGTCACGGCGCCTATCACTTTCGCATCGAAGCCTATCCCTGCCATACAGGCGAAGCGGCGCTCGGCGCCCTTATCGTTCGTGGCGACGCCGAAGTCCACCCTGGAGCGTTCGCCTTTCAGTATGCGCTGGCAGGCCTCGGCCGGGTCGAGCGGCAGCCCGAACTCCCGCGCCAGCACATTCGCGGTACCGAGTGGCAGCACGCCCAGCGTGGCCTGCCCCGAGAGCCCGTTCAGTACTTCGTTGACCGTGCCGTCGCCCCCAGCGGCCACGACCAGCCGGTTACCTGCAAGAGCCGCAAGTTCGGTGGCGTGGTCGGGGTGTTCGGTGTTGATTACCTCCACCGTCAGGCCTCCCGAGCGCAGGATCTTCGCGAAGCGCTCGAGATAATCCTCATCGCCCGCTCGTCCCGAGTTCGGGTTACCGATGATGACAGCGTCTGTGGCCGTATCCATCACCATACTATAGCCCTTTTGCCTGGGCTGAATCTGCCGTAACATACGCCCCGTGGAAGGTTTCGTCGTACCAGGGGTCGGGGTCGACGTCGTCGACGTCGAGAGGATGCAGTTCGCCCTGGAGCGCACCCCGAGGATACGAAAGCGCCTGTTTACGGAGGCCGAGATAGCGTACTGCGAGAAGTACCGCTTTGCCGAGCGCCACTACGCCGGACGATGGGCCGCCAAGGAGGCCGTTACCAAGGCTCTGGGGTGCGGCCTGATCCAGTGGAACGGCGTCGAGGTGGTGCGGAAGCCCCGTAGGGCACCAACGGTTCGTATCTCCGGCAAGATCAAGAAGTTCGCCGACGCGGTCGGCGTGCGCGAGGAAGACCTCTACATCTCCATTACCCACTCCGAGCTCTCCGCAGTGGCCGTCTGCGTCGTGCGCCGGGAGCGGATCTCGGGGTGAAGCTCTACAGCGCACAGGAGATGTCCCGCGCAGACGCAGCGGCGCAGGATCTCGGCATCCCAGGCGGCGTGCTGATGGAACGTGCCGGCGTTGCCATGGCCAGTATCGCCCTGGAGCGGTACTCCCCAGGGCAGGCTCTCCTCGTCTGCGGCGGCGGCAACAACGGTGGCGACGGCTTCGTCATCGCCCGCGAGCTGCACCGCTCCGGCGTCGAAGTCGCGGTTCTGGCTACGAAGAGCGAGTACGAGGGAGACCCGGCGACCAACCTGGAGATACTTCGGAACCTGGATGTTCGGTTCATCGCACCGGAAGATCTCGACCCCGAGCTTGGGCATGCGGATCTCCTCGTCGACGCCTTGCTCGGAACCGGGTTCTCGGGAGAGGTGCGGGAGAAGGAGGCCGGGATCATCGAGAAGATGAACTCAGCCCGGTGTCCCGTACTCGCAGTCGACGTGCCCTCCGGCGTGGACGGGTCGACGGGCGAGGTGCAGGGTGTTGCCGTGTCCGCCAATCTTACGGTTTGTGCGCACGCCATGAAGGTGGGGTGTGTGATCTCCCCCGGTCGCGAGCACTCCGGCGAAGTCGTCGCCGTGGATATAGGTATCCCACAGAGAGCAGACGTCGAACCCTCTCTGATGTGGACCGACGCAGCTTCTCTACGGGGAAAGTTACCGCGTACAGCGGAACCGGCCCACAAGTACTCGGCCGGAGCCCTGCTCGTCGTCGCAGGCTCCCGCGGCACGACAGGAGCCCCCGTCATGGTCGTTCGGGGCGCGCAGAGAGCAGGGTGCGGCATAATCTTCCTCGCCACCTCCGAGGGGGCAGCACCCGCCGTCGACCTCGAACTAACCGAAGCGCTGGTCTATGGTGTCGCGGAAGACGGAGAAGGCTACATGGGGTCAGGGGCGCTCGAAGAGATCCTGGAGCACGCAGGGAGGGCCTCTGCGATCGTGATGGGCCCGGGGACGGGGACAGGGGACGAGGGCAGGCGCCTCGTCGAAGGTATCCTGCGCGGGGTCGGGCTGCCCGTGTTGCTCGACGCCGACGCCATCACGAACCTCGCTGGCACGGACGTTCTTGCGCGGAGGGATAGCCCGACCGTCATAACACCGCACGCAGGGGAGTTGGGACGTCTGCTTGGATCCGGGGCGAGAGAGGTATCCGCCCACAGACTCGATTCAGCCCGCAATGCGTCCGAACAGCACCGATGCTGCGTGTTGCTCAAAGGTTCCGATACGCTCGTCGTCGAGGGCGAAAAGGTCGCCGTCAACTCTACAGGGAACGTCGCGCTTGCCGCGGCGGGGACAGGGGACGTGTTGTCCGGTGTGATAGGGGCTCTACTGTCGCGCGGAATGGACACCTACGAGGCGGCCAGGGCCGGCGCCTGGGCGCACGGACGAGCAGCCGAGCTCTGGCTAGAGGAGACAGGCTGGCCCGCAGAAAGCTTCGTTGCGACCGACCTGCTCGACTATCTGCCGCCTGCCGTAGGAGAGTTATTCTGAGGTTCAGGCTTCTCTTCATCGGGGATATCGTCGGGCCCGCAGGATGCTCGGCGGTCCTTGACCTCGTACCGCTGTTACGTCGAGAGCTGGAGCCTGACGCCGTCGTCGCCAACGCCGAAAACTCGGCCCCGACGGGCCGTGGCATCACCCGCGAGAGCGGCGCCGCCCTGCTCTCCGTGGTCGACTTCCTCACCCTGGGCAACCACGCGTTCGACGCCGAAGGCTACGAGGAGTTCCTCGGGGAGGAGGACAGGGTGGTGCGTCCCGCCAACTTCGGCGAAAAGGACCCTGGGCTGGGCCTTGGTGTTTTCGAGGCTGGCGGCGTGAGAGTGGGCGTCATCAACGTGCTCGGGCGCGTCTTTGTCGAGAGGACGAAGATATCTCCCTTCGAAGCTGCCGACCTGGCCGTCGAGGAGTTGAAGGCGCGCGGCGCCGAGCTCGTGCTCATCGACTCCCACGCCGAGGCCACGAGCGAGAAGCAGGCGCTCGGCCATTATCTCGACGGGAGGGCGCATGCCGTATTGGGTACCCACACGCATGTGCCCACGGCGGACCATTCGATCCTGCCCGGCGGAACTGCGTACGTGACTGACGTCGGCATGACCGGCTGCACGGAGAGCATTATCGGCTTCGAGCGGGAGGACTTCCTCGCTCTGTTCATGGGTGATTGGCGTGGGATCTCGGTCGCCACGCGTGGTCCTGTCGTGCTCAACGGCGCGCTCGTCGAGTTCGACCTCGACGCTCGGCAGGCCACGGGGATCGAAGCGGTAAGGAGGGAGTGGACGCCTTGACCAGAGGTTCGCCTGGCCGTTTAAAATAGCGGTAGTGCGACCGGAAACGACGATCAGAGGGATGGAACATGGAGCAGCAGGATATAAGGAATCTGAGGGTGGCCGAGATCTCGCACGAAGAGTGGCCCACGCTCGGGCCTGACGAGACGGTGGAGAGTGCGATCAAGCTCTTCGCCGAGTCCGGTATCTCGGGCGCTCCTGTCGTCGAGGACGGCAGGCTTGTCGGCATAGTTACGGAGGGAGATCTGATCTTCCGCGACGCGGATATAAAGGCGCCGGGCTTCCTCGACATCCTCGGCGGCCTCATCCCTCTTGGGAGCTGGGATGAGTATCGTAAAGAAGCGCTCAAGAGCGCTGGCGTTACCGTCGACGAGGTGATGACGAGGGAGCTGATCACGATCTCCCCCGACGCCTCTCTCGCCGAGGCCTCCACTATCATGGCCGACAAGAGGGTCAAGATCCTGCCCGTCGCCGAAGGTGACGCGCTGCGCGGCATTATCACCCGCATGGATATCCTGACCCTCCATGTACTGAACCCCCGCCGGTAGGAACGGACCGTGAGTAGCGCGGCTGCAGGAGTCAGGGTCCCGAGCCGTACCTGGGCTGAGGTTGACCCTGGCGCCGTGCGCCACAACGTGGGCACCCTCAAACGCAAGGCCCCCAACTCGCGCCTGATGGCCGTCGTCAAGGCCGACGCTTACGGCCACGGCTCCGTCGAGGTTGCCCGTGCCTGTATCGAGGCCGGGGCAGACTCCCTCGCCGTCGTCACCGTCGAGGAAGGGGCAGAGCTGCGGCGCGCGGGTCTCGAGGCGCCGATCCTGGTCTTCACCGACCTGCTACTCGATAGGCTCCCGCTGGCCGAAGCGCATCGCTTGGCCGTAACGGCACACTCCATCCCCAGTGCGAGGCGCATCGCGGCCCGCCAGGGTCTCCAGGCGCACCTGAAGGTGAACACGGGTATGAACCGCTGGGGCGTCGAGCCTTCGGAGGTGGGGGAGGCGCGCAGGATACTGGGCCCGGTGCTCGCCGGCGTCTACACACATTTCGCCTCGGCCGACTCCGATGAGGGGGCGACGAGACGCCAGATCGATTGCTTCGAGTCCGTACTCGCCGCGCAACCCTTCGGCGGTATCCTGGTGCACGCCGCAAACTCTGCGGCCACCCTCTGGCATCCCAGGTCGCACTACGATTGCGTCCGTCCCGGCGTGGCGCTCTACGGTTTGCAC
>JAJNDJ010000299.1 GCA_021156345.1 Rubrobacteraceae bacterium
CCTGTTCTCCGTTCCATCACGTAGAAGGGAGCCCCTATGACGGACTCATCCTCGCAGAAGAAGTACGGTTTCGGGGCGAGCGGGTAGACAGCGTTGAGCCTGGCCAGGATGCCCGACTCGCGGCCCATGTCGTGGGCCTTCGGCGGGACAGGTCCGAGCGGTGGGCGGCGCAGAACGCCCTCCCAGTCCGCTACCTTCAAGAGGTACGTCAGGTTGGAGGCGCCGGAGGGGAACTGGCTGACTTCGAGCTCGCCTTCTGGCATGTCCTCTATGTGTGCCCGCAGATAACGCTCGGCTGCTTCGAGATCGAAGGCTTCGCCTTGCCGAACCTCTATCGTCTCGCTCATGTCCTATCTCCCAGGCTCCGACCCCACTTGGCCTCTCCGACGTAACTTTCATGCTCGTTGGCGCGTCGGAGCTTTCCATCGACGACCTCGGGGACCAGCCCGCTCGCGCCCGTGTCGGCGACGAAGTCGAAGGCGTCCATCCTGTCGTTTTCGACGAACCATCGACCCGCCCGGCTCCGTTTCAGCGTCTCGTACACGTTCTCTTCGTGGCGTTCGGCGAAGTCGAGAGCCAGCAAGGCGCCGTCGTTCAAGCGAAATCCGTCCACATCCATACGCGAGAGAACGGCCGTCGCGCCGAGGAAGTCTTCGACGTTGAAGCGGCCCCCTGCGCCCGCGCAGACGAGATAGATGGAATCCGTCCTCGAGGTTTCGAGGTAGTGTGCTACGGCCCCAGCGTTGCGGAGGGTTCCGAGGAGGACTCTATCCGCAGGGGTCGCGTCGGCGATGGCGCGGGTGCCGTTGGTGGTCACAAAGATCACGTCTTTGCCCCTGACGACCTCAGGCGCGTACTCTTCCGGGAAGGGACCGTGATCGTAGCCCTCTATCCGCGCCGCGTCCTGCTCGCCGCCGCGCAGAAACGAGCCGGTGTCCAGCCTCCCCCCGACCTCATCTGCCTCCTCCAGGCTCGACGCAGGGTAGACGTCCCTAGCGCCGTTCTCCAGGATGGTCAGCAAGGTCGTCGTCGCCATGAACACGTCGAAGACTACAGCCGTGGCACCCGCAAGGCTCTGGGGCACGATCTCCTGCCGCGTCATTAGCAACCTGAGCCTCTTCAAGAAATCGCCGACCCCCGTCTCGTGCAAGCCCGCACCATTCTACAGAAACACGGCCCGCAGAACCTCATCGGCACTGCGATCGCGTGGGAGGTGCGCTGGGATCACAGGGCCTGGCTTGCACTGTGGGAGGTGGGGTCTAGAATGGGGTTGAAGACCTGTTTTGATCGGGTTGCAAACAACCTGGAGGTGTGGTGAGCGATCTGGAGCAGCACAGGGAACGCGATCGCAAAGGTAACCCGCCTCTCTTCCTCTCACTGGGCATCGGGTTCGTGATCGCCGCGATTCTGGTCATCGTGACGTCGGGGACGGCTGCAGCGGGTCTACCTTTCGTGATCGCGGCTGCAGGCTTGCTTGGCAAGGGCTTGTCCGACATGCGGGGCCAGCAGCGCGCCGTGGGACCACCCGTCAGCACAGAGCGGGAACTCCTTTCAGCGATCAAGGCCAACGGCGGCAGCATAACGCCCGCGGAGGCGGCGATGGAGACCTCGCTCACCGTGCGCGAGGCGGACGGTATGCTATCTGAGCTCGCTGGAGGCGGGCACCTCGCGGTAGAGAGCAGGGACGGAGCCTTGTTCTACTCGCTACCTGGCAGACGCAACTCTGAGCTCGAAGGCCGGTAGGGGCGGGTTTTAACCAGCTCCTACCGGCCGATGAACCTCGGCTCGCGCTTCTCGAAGAACGCTGTGACGCCCTCCTTGTGGTCCTGCGTGGAGCCGCAGAACGTCTGGCCCTCGGCCTGAGGGCGTGTTTGATCCTACCCAGGGCCAACGTCGGCATCGCGGCGAGGCGGTCGGCCAGGATCCGCGCTTCTTCCGAGAGGGAATCGTCGGCTACTACCTTGTTGACGAGTCCTATCCTGTGCGCTTCTACGGCATCGACGGCGTCGCCGAGCATGCTCATCTCCATAGCTCTGCCGAGGCCGACGACGCGAGGCAATAAGAACGTGACCCCTGCGTCGGGCATGAGCCCTATCTTGATAAAAGCCACCGAGAACGTCGCGCTCCGTGCCGCGACGCGCAGGTCGCAGGCGAGCGCTATGCCCACCCCAGCACCGTAGACAGGTCCGTGCAGGGCGGCGATTATGGGCTTCTCTATCCCGACCATCCGCCTTACGAGCCTGCTGTACGTGGTGCGCAGGTATTCCCCGAGATCGGGGTCTCCGTCGGCCTCCCTCACGACCTGCGCCAGGTCGGCGCCCGCGGAGAAACCGCGGCCCTCGCCGCGCAAGACGATACAGCGGACCTCTTCGGCTTCCGTGGCGCTACCGAGGGCACGGTAGAGGTCATCGTGCATCTTGCCGTCGAAGGCGTTCAGCTTCTCAGGACGGTTGAGGGCGATATTGGCCACCCCGCTATCTTCTTCGTAGAGCAGGGTCTCGTACACTCGCGTGCCTCCTTATTGCCGCGAGGGCGGCTCTAGATCTTCCCGACCAGCTCCACATAGTGGTCGAGGGATTCGGGGTTGCTGAGGGACTCCTTGCTCGCGGCCTCCTCCGGGGGCGTGCCCGAGAGGATCTTCTTGACGGGGACCTCTAGCTTCTTGCCGTTGAGGGTCTTGGGTATCTCGGGGACGGCGAAGATCTCGTTAGGCACGTGCCTGGGCGAGGTGTTCTCTTTGATGCTCCCCTTTATCGTGTTCTTCAAATCGTCGTCGAGCTCGACGCCCTCTTGCAAGACCACGAAGAGCGGCATGAACGAGCTGCCCCCTTCTCTTGGGACGTCTACGACGAGGCTGTCGGCCACCTCCTCGACCTTATCTACGGCGGAGTAGATCTCGCTCGTCCCCATCCTTATGCCGCCGCGGTTTATGGTCGAGTCGGAGCGGCCGTAGATCACGCATGCGCCGTTATCCTTCACCTTGATCCAATCTCCGTGGCGCCACACGCCGGGGTAGACATCGAAGTAGCTCTCCCTGTAACGCTCCCCTTCCGGATCGTTCCAGAAGTAGCGAAGGCCTGGACCTTTGCCCCAAGGGAACGGGCCTGGAGCTCCCCCGCGCGGACGGGCAGGAGCGGTACCCCGCCGACGAACGCGCTGCAAAGATCGGTTCCTCCGCTGGTCGAGAAGAGCCACAGATCCTCCTTGACGTGATCGTAGACCCACTCGAAACCCTCGGGCGGCAGCGGAGAGCCCGTCGAACCGATGGATCTGAGGTTCGTCAGGTCGAAATCCCTCCCCGGCTCTATGTCCGCCTTCATGCAGGCTGTGATGTAACTCGCGCTGGTCCCGAAACAGGTCATGCGGGTCTTCTCGGCGAACTCCCACAGGACGTTCATGTCCGGATAGCCTGGATTCCCGTCGTAGAGCAAGACGGTAGAGCCGGTAAGCAGGCCGGCGACGACCAGGTTCCACATCATCCAGCCCGTCGTGGTGAACCAGAAAAAGCGGTCATCCGGTTCGAGGTCTAAGTGCAGCACGGCCTTCTTTAGGTGCTCGATGAGGATGCCACCCTGGCTATGCACGATGGCCTTCGGAAGCCCCGTCGTTCCAGAGGAGTAGAGTACCCAGAGCGGATGGTCGAAAGGCACCTGCTCGAATGCGAGCTCCGCGCCTTCGTGCCCGGCCAAGAGATCGCCCCACATAACGACATTCTCCAGAGCGCTCGTGTGCGGATCTTCTGAAAGATATGGGAGTACTACGGTTCTCTGTAGCGTCGGGATCTCATCTTGCAGCCTCGCGACGACGTCTATCCTGTCGTAGTCCTTGCCGCCGTAGCGGTACCCGTCTACCGCGAGGAGGACCTCGGGCTCTATCTGTTTGAAACGGTCGACGACGCTGCCAGCGCCGAAGTCGGGGGAGCAACTCGACCAGACCGCGCCTATGGAAGCGCAGGCGAGCAGGGCTATTACCGCCTCGGGGATATTCGGCAGGTAAGCCGCGACCCTGTCGCCCCGCCCGACGCCCATCTCCCGCAAGCCGGCGGCGAACGCGGCCGTCTTCTCCTGCAGCTCGCCCCAGCTAACCTCACCCAGGGGTCTCACCTCTGACTGGTGCAGAATCGCGGGTTCATCAGGGCGGTATTCGGCGTGCCTCAGGACGTGCTCGGCGTAGTTCAACTCGGCACCTGGGAACCACTCCGCACCAGGCATCGCGCGCTCTCCGAGCACCCTCTCGTAAGGCTTCGAGGCTTTGATGCCGCAGAAGTCCCAGACGGAGGCCCAGAACCCTTCGAGGTCTGTTACAGACCACTCCCAGAGCTCGTTATAGTTGCCGAAAGAGAGACCCTTCTCGGCCTTCAGCCACTCCATGTAGTCGGAGATCCTGGCGTTCTCCTTGAGTCCTTCCGAAGGCTCCCAGAGCGGGGTTCCATCCGCGGTTTCGGTCAAGACAATTCCTTTCTGACAAAGATCTCTAGTGGACCGTCGCCCCGCCGTCCATGATGAGGGACGCACCGTTTATGAACGACGCCTCCGGCGTGCAGAGGAAGGCGGCGAACTCTGCCACCTCTTCAGGTTCGATCAGGCGCTTTATCGCAGGCTCGGTGAGCATTATCTTCTCGACCACCTCGTCTTCCGAGATCCCGTGCGTACGCGCCTGGTCGGAGATCTGG
>JAJNDJ010000039.1 GCA_021156345.1 Rubrobacteraceae bacterium
CGAGACCCTGGCGAGTGAGGGCCTTGTAGAGGAGGCGCTCTCGCGCTTCGAGCAGGCCCTCGAGGCAGCCCCCGAGAACCCCGAGGTCATCGAGGCCGTGGGACGCGCCCTACTGAATCTGGGCCGGCTCGAGGAGGCAGAGGCCAGCTTCCTCGACGCCCTGGAGCTGGACCCCGAGTGGGTCGCGCCACGGATGGGGCTCGCGATGGTGGCGCTCTCGCGCGACGAACCGTTCAAGATCGTGCACCACCTCGAGCGTGCCATAGAGGCGGACTCGGGATACCCCGACGCGTACGTGGAGCTTGGCCGCTACTACGGCTATATGGGGGAGCCCGCGCTGGCGAAGGCCACCTTCGAGCGCTGGACGAACCGCGTGCCCGAAGACGCCGACATGCTCATAAACGCGGGCCTGACACTCTTCGACGCCGCCGACTACGCCGAGGCCCTCGAGTTCTTCGAGAAGGCCATAGAGGTCGCCGCAGACGAGGTGCAGAGGTGCGGCGCGCAGACCTTCAGGGCCAACGCTCTGGATATGCTGGGCCGCTACGCCGAGTCCGTAGGGGCCTACGAGGAGGTCATAGCAGGGGCGTCCGACTGGTGGGAGGCCCACGCGAACCTGGGGATCTGCCACGCCCGCAACGGCGACCTGGAGAAGGCGGAGACCGCTTTCAGGCGGGGCCTCGAAGACTGTCCTGGCTCGCCGGAGATCAGGGACGAACTGGCCGCCCATCTGCTGGCCCTGAGGAAGAATCTGTCCGAGGCCTTGAGGCTCTCGGAGGAGGCCGTGGCGCTGGGGCGGGATGAGATCCGGCACCTCATAACCCTCGGGGAGGCCAGGCTGGCCCTGGGAGACGAAGCCGGGGCTGCCGAAGCCTACGCCGCTGTACTGGCTCTGGACCCTGAGAACCCAGAGGCCCACCTCGAGCTCGGCATCCTCAAGGAGCGCAAGGGGGAGATGGAGCGGGCAGAAGAGCACTTTGTGGAGTCACTCAAGGTAGACCCCGCGAACCCCCGCGCCCTCTACTCGTACGCTAGCCTCTACTACACGGCGGACGACCTGGAGGTAGCGGAGGAGATCCTGGAGCGGGCCATAGCCGCTGACGCGAGATACTCCCCCGCCCTCTCCGCGCTCGCCAGCATCCAGGCCCGCCGCGGCGAATACGGCGACGCGCTCGACTATATAGAGAAGGCCGTCGATGCCGGTGAGAGCGACGTCGAGCACTTCAGGAGCGCGCTTGAGTTCGCGCCCCTGCACGCCGACCCACGCTTTCGCACCCTCCTCTCCCGCATGGTCGGCGACAGGAGCAACGGACAGGGCTAGGATGCCGGCCTTGACGGCCTTCGGGATACTGTTGATCCTCACCGGGCTCGCTGGCCTCGCCTTCGGCACCTACGCCCTGCTGCGTGGTGGAAGGAACCAACAGGGTAGGATCGGCCCCATACCAGAACGCGGCGTCCACCTCATCGCCGGGGCGAGAATGCTCCTGGTCGGAGCACTCTGCCTCGCCGCCGGTCTCTACTTGCTTTCGAGCTAGCCAGCCTGTAAGGACGCGCCTTGTCGGGCGCTTGTCAGCAGTTTGCGTGCGAGCTCTGGCTGACTTGCTGAAAGCGGAGGACGAAAGGCCGGAGCGTGCTGAAATGCTAGAGAAGCTTTAGCTTCGCCGTGGAGTCCCTCAGGTCTTCGAGAAAATCTTCCATCTCGCGGATACGCCTGGCGGCCAGATCCTTGCTGCTTTGCAGGACGAGGAGGTCGGGGATTTTCTGTCGCAGACTCTCCGCGTTCCAGATCGCCGTCGGTATATCAGGCACATCGTCCTCCATGCCGACCATGGCCAGCATGCGGGAGACGCCTATGGCGCCCAGGTAGTCGAGGCCGACCGCGTCCTTGAGGAGGATAGTCTCAGAAGCCGTGCCTGTGGGCGCGCCGGGCGGGTGGTGTTCGATCGCCTCTATGACCGCCTGGCTCGCCTGCGGGGGGAAATCCCAGTCCTTGAGGATACGGCTGGCCACCACCGCCGAGCGCTTCGCGTGGTCAGGCGGCTCCCGCAAAGCGTAGGCTTTGTAGAGCCCCACGTCGTGCAGCAGGGCGGCCGCGCGTAGTATCTCAACGTCGTAAGAGACTCCTTCCGAGGCCGCTAGCTCCTCGGCCAGAGCGAAGACCCTCAGGCAGTGGGCGTACCCGTAAACAGGATGCGTCCCGACCCTGGCGATATGCGCCTCGATCTCTTCTACCACTGTTTTCATGGCAGAGAGTCTAGCGAATAGCTCCCACCGGTGCGAGCGTGGCTTCGCCCGGAGCCGCGAGGGCGCCTTACCGCTGTTTGCGAAGGTCGCGAAGCAGGGCGGCCTCACCCACATCGTCTACGGTGAGCATCCCTACGAGGTTTCCATCCTTTACGACGGGTAGTGCCCTGAGGTCACTCTCCTGCAGGATACGGTTACCTTCTGTGAAGAGGTCGGCCTCGGGCGAGATGGTCGGAAACTCCGTCTTCATCAGGTCGCGGACGGTAGAGTAACGGTCGGGGGAGTGGGCTGCGGCCATGATCTCGTTGCGCGTGATAATGCCGACCAGATTTCCTTCCTCGTCGAGGACAGGAAAATCCTCCTGGTAGCCGTGGATAACGGAGTCGAGGATCTGGCCGAAGTTGTGATAGGGCGTTACCGTCTCGGTTCGGCCCTTGGTACCCATTACATCTGAGACCGTGAGCCCGCGCAGCTGCTCCCGCTGGCGAACCAGCTGGGCCTCGCCGCCCGCGCCGAGGAAGACGAAGAAGCCGACGATGGCGAGCAGGAAGTTGTTGGTAAAGAAGCCGAAGAGGATGAAGAGCACCGCGAAGGCCTGCCCTACGGTGGCGGAGATATCCGTGGCACGCAAGGGTCCCAGGCGCGTGGCGAGCAGGCCGCGCAGCACACGGCCGCCATCCATCGGGAAGGCCGGGATCATATTGAAGACCACGAGGGCGACGTTGATCATGCCCAGCGTGGCGAAGACCTGGCCCAGAGACCCTACCCCCGAGAGTATGTCCGTCGGAACCGAGAGGTTGCCCCCGAAGAGCAGGGCAAGTCCGAAGAATACAGGGGCTAGCACGATGTTGACGAGCGGCCCGGCTACGGCGACCTTGACCTCGTCGATGGGTCTCTCCGGGAGCGACTTCATCCTGGCGAGCCCGCCGATGGGCAGGAGCGTGATGTCCTGAACCTCGCTCCCGAGACGTATGGCCACCAGAGAGTGGCCGAACTCGTGAAGCAAGACGCAGAAGAACAGTGCGACCACTATGCCGACGGTGACGAGCGCGTCCACAAAGCTGCCGGAATCCTCGAAAGCGAGATAGCCGAAGAAGGCCAGCAGCAGGAAGAAGCTCCAGTGGACCTTCACGTCTATACCAAAAGCGCGACCGATCTTGAAAGATCCACCCATCATGTTGAGTTTACCCCACCCGCCGGCCGGCGATGTGATCCGAAACCCCTCTCCCTGCTAGAATCGAGGGGTGGAGGAAAGTACCCAGAGCTACCGTCTCGTTACGACCACAGAAGACCTTGCCGCCGTCGCGAAGACTCTGCAAAGCGCCGAAGCTATCGGTGTGGACATCGAGACCACAGCCCTCTCCCCCCGCGACGGAGGGGTGCGCCTCCTCCAGCTCGCCACCCCAGAGGAGACGTTCGTCATAGACGCCTTCGAGGTCAGCGACCTCTCGCTACTCACAGAGGCGCTCGAAGGCGGGCCGGTCAAGGTGGGTCACAACCTGAAGTTCGACTATCAGTTCCTGCACGCCATGGACGGGATCTCTCTCTCACCCCTCTTCGACACCATGCTCGCCGCCCAGGTCCTGGATGGCGGCAACTACGCTGCGTCCTACTCTCTGGAAGCCGTGGCGGAGCGCTATCTCGACGAGTCGCTCGACAAGTCCCAGCAGAGGAGCGACTGGTCTGGGGAGTTGAGCGCTGCACAGCTGGAGTATGCCGCCCGCGACGCGGCCATCCTTCTCCCTTTGCGCGAGCATCTCGCGGAGGCGCTGGAGGCGGAGGAGCTGGGATTGGTCTCGAGGATAGAGTTCGCCGCTGTCGCCTCTATAGCCGAGATGGAGCTAGCAGGCATCAAGCTCGACCTACAGAGGTGGAAGGAACTTGAGAAGGTAGTGCGCGAGAGACGCGACAGGGCGGCCCAGGAGCTAGAGTCGCATTTTCCGGAGCCTGAAGGCGTGCTGCCGCTGGAAGGACTCGGGCCGCGTCTCAACCTCAACAGCCCGCAGCAGATCACGGACGCTTTCAGGTCTCTAGGGATAGAGCTGCCCGACACGAAGGTCTGGACGCTCCTCAAGGTGGAGCACCCGGCCGCCGAGGCCCTCCTCCGCTACCGAGAGCTACAGAAGAAGCTCGGCACTTACCTCGAAACCTACCCCAAGTTCATCCACGAAAGGACGGGACGCATCCACGCGAACTTCCTGCAGTGCCGCGTCCCGACCGGGCGTCTCGCATGCGCGGCACCGAATATCCAGCAGATTCCGCACGAGGACGAGTTCCGCCGCTGCTTCGTGGCCGAGGATGGCAACACGCTCGTCATAGCGGACTACTCGCAGATAGAGCTGAGGATCCTGGCCGAGGTCTCAGAAGACCCAGCCTTCGTCGGAGCTTTCCAGAGGGGCGTGGACCTCCACCGCCTTACGGCGGCCACGATGTACAACGTGTCCATGGATGAGGTCACCAAGGCCCAGCGTACGGCGGCCAAGCGCATAAACTTCGGCCTGATGTACGGACGCGGCGCGAGAAGTCTCTCTGCTCAGCTCGGCACGGATGAGGAACGTGGTCGCCAGCTCATAGATGAATACTTCGCCAACTACCCCAAGGTGCAGCGCTTCTTGCAGCGTACCGCCAACCGGGCAACCAGGGACAGGACCCTCAGGACGCTCGCCGGCAGGGTCAGGAAGTTCGGCAACGACCCTGTTGCAGACGACCGGGGCGCGATGCGCCGCGAGGCGATGAACTATCCGATCCAGGGGGCAAGTGCGGACATAGCCAAGCTCGCCCTCTCCTATATCCACAGGGAACTCGATGGCACGGATGCCCGTCTCATAAACTCTATCCACGACGAGTTCGTTGTGGAATGCGCCGAGGAGCTGGCCCCAGAGATCTCGGAGAGGACGAGACAGGCCATGATCAGGGCGGGTGAGAAGCTGCTCAAGAAGGTACCTGTCGAGGTCGAAGTAGAAGTCTCCCGCGAGTGGAAGAAGTAATGGCTCTGCCCACTGGAGCAGGCGGCTTCTCGGAACACGCTGGGGGTAGCTCTTAGGCTTATCAGCGGTTCAGCATCGTTTTGAATAGCAGGGTCGATATACTGCCCGCGACACCAGATGATGCCGACGCCCTTACGCGTATCGCCTTCGCGGCGAAACGCTACAGACCATGGATTCGACACCATGTCGCGCCCCTGCTCTAAGGCCGCCCAAGTAATTAGAGATCGTCAACACTCAGTGGTCCTGGCATCCAGGTGCAGGCCGCACCAGCGCTGCAGTTTGTCGATGACCACCGCCTCGAGATCCGCAGGGTAAGCTATTCCCTGCTGGATGGCCAGTGGCGGGGCTGTGCGTAGGTAGAACCCAACCAGACGACCAGCGGCTTCGAGCATGGCCTCCCGCTCCAGCGGACACAAGGTCGCGCGCAGGGACTCGAGATCCTGCGCGTCCGCGGCCTGCTCCAGCCCCTCGTAGCCGGCCATACCCACCGAGAAGAACTCGTGCTTCAAGCGAGCCACGTTGACGCACTTGAGCCGCAGGCCCTCCAGCAGGCCATGGGCCGTCCAGAGCCTACCGCGTACCATCGCCCTGTTGAACTCCGAGAGGTCGCGCCAGAACCAGTAGATGAGCCACCGTAGCGTCCTCCTTTGCTCCACCTGAGACGGCCCGTGCAAGGGAAAGACGCGCCCCTCCAGAATCCCCTCCTTGTCCACCAGGATCTCGAAAGGCCCGCCATGGATGTGATCGAATCCGGAGGCGCGTCCTAGCGTCAGTTCCCCTTCCACGCCGCCCGAGAGAATAAAGACGACCATGTCGAAGCCGAAGTCCGAGAAGTCCTCTAAGAAGACTGCTTCGCCGAGGTGGCCCAAGAACGCCCTCCGCTCAGCGAAGAAGGTATCGTAGTTTTGATCGCCCACGATCAGGTACAGGTCGAGATCGGAATACTCGTCAGCCGTTCCCGCTGCGTGCGAACCACCGAGGAAGGCGGCCACGACGCGTGTGTCCTCTCTACTGGCAGCCATGAAACGGTCGAGTGCCGCTCCATTAACCCCCACAATCAAAGCTCTACTCCTTTCCCTAACAACGCGTACTTTAGCTCCCAGCTTAGTGCCGGAGGCAGGACTACGCATCTCCTGCTGGCTCCGAACTCCGGAACAATGCCTAGCGAACTTCCATGAGAGGGCACATTTTGTCAAGCCGATCGGCCCTGTGGCAGGGCATCAGTACCCGGCAGGCTAGCCAACCCTTTCGCACGTGAGCTGAACTTCCAGGAACACGCCCCAGCGGAAGGTCCGAGAATCTCTCATCTACGCGTTTCGGTGGATTAGGGCAGAAGTGTTGCCTGGCTTTGGAACGGCTCACTAGCGGGTACCAACAAAAACGCCGGACGGGGTTCTAATGGGGGGTACCGTCCGGCGTCGTGTTCCTGCAATGTCTCTTTCCCCACATGGGGGGGCAGCTAAACACCGTTGCCGCCTATAGCCCCGTCCATGGTGTCCCCGTCGTTGACGCGCAGCAAGTCGTGGCCGCCGCTCCCCTTGGTGACGTCGCGGTCGTTGGTGTAGGAACGGGCGTCGCTATATTCGTTTCGCATATAACCCCTGGCATACTTCGACGCACGGATTTCTCCAAAAATGGCCACCTGGCAGATGCGAGATCCTCCCTACCCGATAGTCTGTACTTGCTATAGCGAAGCAAACGTTGGAAACGTTACCAACAACAATAATAAGAGGCTCCGCCGACTGGTGAGTAGCGTGCGTATCAAGGAACGAGGGGAAGGTTGTTGAAGCTGAGGAGCAAATTTACGCTCCTGCTCGTTGCTTGTGCGGCGCTGCTCGCTACCCCGGCGATAGTGATGGCACTAATGACCGA
>JAJNDJ010000040.1 GCA_021156345.1 Rubrobacteraceae bacterium
GCTGAAGGTGACGCCCGGCAAGATGGTCTACGAGGTCCAGCCGAACATCGACTGGGACAAGGGGAAGGCCGTTCTGTATTTGCTCGGAGCACTCGACCTCGACCGCGACGACGTGGTGCCCATCTATCTGGGCGACGACATAACCGACGAGCACGCATTCGAAGCACTGGCAACGAAGGGCATCGGTATCTTCGTCGGTCGCGCCGACGATCCCGAGGTTGCCGGGCGAACGACCGCAGCCGACTACGTCCTCCACGATGTGCCGGAGGTGGAAAGATTCTTGGATACGCTTGCGCGCTGACAACCGTCGATAACGTCTTAAGGAGCAAGAGACATGCTGGAAGAGAAGAGAGAGACCACAGGAACGAACTGGACGCTCGCCTACGACTCCTTCGATCCCGAGGAGGAGGGTCTGCGCGAAGCGTTGACCTCCACCGGCAACGGCTACTTCTGCACGCGGGGGGCGCTGGCGTGGGCCGAGGCTGATGGCGTGAGCTACCCCGGCACCTACACCCCCGGCGGCTACAACCGGGAGACGACCATCATGGCCGGAGTGCCGGTGCTCAACGAGGATCTGGTCAACCTCCCCAACTGGCTCTTGCTGGAGCTGCGGATCGAGGGTGAAGAGGCCGTCGGCATGGATAACGTCGAGCTGCTCTCCTACCGCCACGAGTACGACGCCCGGTACGCTCTGCTCAGGCGCATCACGAGGTTCCGTGACCGGGCGGGCCGCGAGACGACGCTCGATACCCGCCGCTTTGTGAGCATGGCCGACATGCACCAAGCGGCCATGGAGTGGAAGATCGTTCCGGAGAACTGGTCGGGCAACGTGGAGGTGATAACGGCGCTGGACGGCCGGGTTACAAACAGGGGCGTCGCCCGTTACCGGCAGCTCGAAGGCCGTCATCTCGACCCGGTCTCGCCCAGGACTTTTGGTCCCGAGGTCATCGCTCTCGTGGCGCGGACCCGCCAGTCGCGCATCTACGTCGCCGAGGCGGCCCGCACCCGCGTTTATAGGGGCGACGAGCGAATCGACGCCAACTGTAGCCTCTACCAGATGCAGGACTACATCCACCACGTGCACTCCTTCGAGGTCGAAGAGAAGGTTCCCGTGCGCGTCGAGAAGATGGTAGCCTTCTACACCTCGCGCGACCACGCCATAAACGAGCCGCTGGGCAGCGCCGGAAGGGCTGTGGGCTACTACCCGACGTTCACAGAAGCCCTCGAGCGTCACGTCCAGGCGTGGGACGAGCTGTGGGACGTCTGCGACGTGCATGTCCCCCAAGACGACAGGGTTCAACTCCTGTTGCGTGTGCACATCTCCCACATCCTGCAGGTCTGCTCCCCGCACACGGCTGACCTCGACACGGGGGCGCCGGCGCGCGGCCTGAACGGCGAGGCTTACCGCGGGCACATCTTCTGGGACGAGCTCTACATCTACCCATTCCTCAACTTCCGGCTGCCCGAGATCACGCGCGAGCTCCTTATGTACCGCTATAGGAGGTTGGACGAGGCCCGCAGGGCAGCCAAAGATGCCGGCTACAAGGGGGCCATGTTCCCGTGGCAAAGTGGCTCCGACGGCACGGAGGAGACGCAGGTCGTGCATCTCAATCCTAAGTCGGGCAAGTGGGAGCCGGACCTTTCCCACAACCAGCGGCACGTGAGCGCAGCCATCTTCCACAACATCTGGCGGTACTACCAAGCGACCGGCGACTTCGAGTTCTTACTGGACTACGGCGCAGAGATGATGCTGGAGATAGCCCGCTTCTGGTCCTCCATCGCCCACTTCAACCCAAATAGGGACCGCTACGAGATCCACGGCGTCATGGGCCCGGACGAGTTCCACGAGAAGTACCCCGATTCAGAAGAGGAGGGCTTGAGGAACAACGCCTACACCAACGTGATGGTGGCTTGGATCTGTGAGACGATCCAGGAGGTGCTCAAGCTGCTCCCCGAGCGGCGTCGCCGGTCGCTGTGCGCCAGGCTCGGGCTCACCGACGAAGAGATAGAGACCTGGCGGGAGATGAGTGAAAGGATGTTCGTGCCGTTCCACGACGACGGCATAATCAGCCAGTTCGAGGGTTACGAGGACCTCCAAGAGCTCGACTGGGACGCCTACCGCGCCAAGTACGGCAACATCCAGCGGCTCGACCGGATCCTGCGCGCCGAGGGCGACGACCCCGACCGCTACAAGCTGGCAAAGCAGGCCGACACCGTGCTGCTGTTCTTCCTGTTCCCTGAGGGAGAGCTTAAGCAGATCTTCGAGCGGCTCGGCTACAACCTGGCGCCCGATACGGTCAGCAAGAACATCGCCTACTACGACCAACGGACCTCACACGGCTCCACCTTGAGCTTCATCGCCCACGCAGGCATCCTCGCCAAGCTCGATCCGGAAAGCTCTTGGGAGAGGTACATGGTGGCCTTAGAGAGCGACGTCGGAGACGTGCAGGGCGGCACGACCCAGGAAGGCATCCACATGGGGGCGATGGCCGGAACGTTGGACCTCATACAGCGCGGTTACATGGGCAGCGAGATCCGCGACGGGGTACTCTACTTCGACCCGAAGCCGGTGGGAAACCTGGACGGACTATCTTTCCCCATGCGGTTCCGCGGGATGCCGCTGGAGGTCAAGCTCGAAGGGGACAAGCTGACGGTCGCCGCGCAGAGCGACGGCTTCAGCCAGCCCATCAAGGTCGGCGTTGGCAATCAGATCCAGGAAATTAAAGCCGGCGAGCGCCATACCTTCGCCCTGTGATGCTCGATTTCCCAAACACGGCCTACGAAAGTCCGTTGGCGGGACAGAAATGGACGGACGCTGGAGATTGCGGAGTCGTCTCCGGTGTCGGGGACGCATTTATCTGGACACCGGAAACTGCCGGCGATGCCCGGTCAACCCTTGAAGAAGACCGCGATGAGACCGCCGGAGATGCTATCGAAGGAGGGTCTTCTCGAGCGTATTCATGAAGCTATGTATTGGGGAATGAGCTGCAAAAGCGAGGATAGGAGGTTGATCAGCATGCCGCTCGTGACGATGCGCCAGCTCCTGGACGAGGCCGCCAGGGGGAGCTACGGCGTCGGAGCCTTCAACGTCAACAACCTCGAGCAGGTGCAGGCGATCATGGAGGCCGCCCAAGAGACCAACTCTCCGGTCATCATCCAGGCCAGTCGTGGGGCGCGCAAGTACGCCAACGACCGCTTCCTCTACCACCTGATGGAGGCCGCCACCGAGGTCTATCCGGAGATACCGGTCGCGTTGCACCAGGACCACGGCAACAATCCTGAGACCTGCAAGAGCGCCATCGAGCTCGGCTTCACGAGCGTCATGATGGACGGCTCGCTGATGGAGGACGCCAAGACCCCGGCGGACTTCGAGTACAACGTCCGGGTAACGCGCGAGGTCGTCGAGATGGCTCACGAGCGGGGCGTGACGGTCGAGGGCGAGCTGGGGACTCTGGGCGGCATCGAGGATGACGTGGGGAGCGGCGAGGTGCACCTGACGGAGCCAGATCAGGCGGTGGAGTTCGTCGAGCGGACCGGGGTGGACGCCCTGGCGGTCGCCATAGGGACGAGCCACGGGGCCTACAAGTTCACCAAGGAGCCCGACCGCGAGGTGCTGGCTATGCACATCATCGAGGAGATCAACCAGCGGCTGCCAACCACGCACCTGGTCATGCACGGCTCCTCCAGCGTGCCCAAGGAGCTCGTGGACTTAATCAACCGCTACGGGGGAGAGATAAGGCCGACGTGGGGCGTGCCGGTCTATGAGATCCAGGAGGGCATAAAGCACGGCGTCAGGAAGATCAACGTCGACACCGACCTGAGGCTGGCCGCCACTGGCGCGATCCGCAAGGCGTTTGCCGAGGACCCCTCGGAGTTCGACCCGCGCTACTACCTCAAGCCCGCCCGCGAGGCGATGAAGGGGGTCGTCAGGGACCGTATGGAGGCTTTTGGGCAGGCCGGCCACGCCGGTGACTACGAGCCGATAACGCTGGAGGAGATGGCCGAGCGCTACAAGGAGGAGGGCCATCTGCTCACGACCACCTAGTGGCTGCTGGCTTCTGACGGGTCGATCCTCGGCTGGCCACGTGCAGCCTGGTAGGAGATCGAAGTTGGACTCCGGCACGATCCCGAGCGGCTGGTCAAGGAGGTGTGCGAGGCTGTCCTCGTTCGCCTCTGAAGTGCGGCGCCAGCTCGCCACCGGCACCGCCTCCGGCCGCCGGCGGACCGACCGCGCGGAGCTGGCCGAGCTGGTGGATGCCGCCGGTGACTGGGACGCCCGGGGCGTGACCTTCCGCACCTCGAGCGGCGCCGTCGCGCGCTTGGTGGTGCGCCTGTAGCGCTCGAAGGTCGGCCTGTGCTGTCGCCCGGAGGTCTGGGCACAATAAAAATGATGGTTGCAACCGACAGACAGGAGAAAAGAGTGGCCGTAAGAGTAGGCATAAACGGGTTCGGACGGATCGGGATGCTGACCGCCAAGGCCGCGATAGAGCGCAGCGACGACGACATCCAGATCGTTGCGATCAATGACCTGATGCCGATGGAGAGCCTGGCGCTTCTCTTCAAGCGTGACTCCGTACACGGGATCTGGCACGAGGACGTACAGCTCGACGGTAACATCCTCAGGGTCGGCGACCGCGAGATAAAGACCTTCGCCGAGCGCGACCCGGCCCAGATTCCCTGGGGCGACGTGGGCGCGGACCTGGTCGTGGAGTCCACGGGCGTCTTCACCGACGGCGAGAAGGCCGCCGCGCACATAGAGGGCGGCGCGAAGAAGGTGATCATCTCCGCCCCCGCCAAGAACGTCGACGCCACCTTCGTCTTCAAGGTCAACCACGAAGACTACGACCCCGAATCGCACAACGTCGTCTCCAACGCGAGCTGCACCACCAACTGCATCATCCCGATGGTGAAGGTCCTGCAGGAGAACTTCGGCATAGAGTCCGGGTATATGACTACCGTGCACGCCTACACCAACGACCAGAGCCTCCTCGATGCGGCGCACAAGGACCCCAGGCGCGCCCGGTCCGCTCCGAACAACATCGTCCCGACCTCCACGGGCGCCGCGCGGACGGCGGGTGTGATCTACCCGGACCTCCAGGGCAAGGTGGACGGCATGGCGATGCGTGTCCCGGTGCCCGACGGGTCCATTACGGACTTCGTCGCCCGCCTCAACACCGAGGCGAGCGTGGACGACGTCAACGGCGCATTCAAGCAGGCCGGCGACGGCGAGCTCTCGGGCATCCTGGAGTACTCCGACGCACCGGTCGTCTCCAGCGACATCGTCGGCAACCCGGCGAGCTGCATCTTCGACTCTGCGCTGACCATGGCCAACGGTAACAACGTCAAGGTGCTCGGCTGGTACGACAACGAGTGGGGCTACTCGAACCGCACCGTGGACCTGGCGCAGTACATGGGTGAGAAGTTGTAGTCCGCAACCTGAACAAGTTTTGCAGGTCCGAGGGCGGGTTGCGTCCCCGGACCACGGCTTGAGGATTAGATGCAGGGAGGTGAGATGCTACGAAGCCTGAGTGGCGCAAGCCGTTCCTAATCTCGAGCAGGACCAAGCATCTCCTCAGTGATCCGTCGGCGAGTCCAAGCGGGCGACTTCGGACTGCCAGCCTGGGCCGGACGAGGATATACTGAAAGTCCATGGGTGGGAACGACAAGTTGCGGGTGGTGGCGTTCGGCGGCGGTACGGGGCTTCCGGTGCTGCTACGAGGGTTGCGCGATCGCGTCGGCGACCTCGCCGCGGTCGTCACCGTGGCGGACGACGGCGGCTCGAGCGGCCGGCTGAGGCAGGAGCTCGGGGTGGCGCCGCCGGGCGACGTGCGCAACTGCCTGGTCGCCCTCGCCGGGCGCAAGAACCTGGCCGAGGTCTTCAACTACCGCTTCGAGGGCGGGGGCGACCTCTCCGACCACAGCGTCGGCAACATCATCATCGCGGCGCTCGCCGACATGGCCGGGGGGTTCTGCGAGGGCGTGGAGCAGGCGGCGCGTTTTCTGAGGATCAAAGGGCGCGTCTACCCGGCGGCGATGGAGAGCCTCACGCTCGTGGTCCGCTACGCCGACGGCACGCTAACCCGGGGGGAGTCGATGGTGCACGAGATCGGCAAGGCAGTCTCGGAGGTCTCGGTGGAGCCCGCCGGGGCCGCGGCGCCCGCCGGTGTGATCTCCGCCATAGAGTCGGCCGACGTGGTGGTCCTGAGCCCGGGGAGTCTCTTTACGAGCACGATCCCCGCCCTGCTCGGCGCGGGGGTCCGCGAGGCGCTCGCCGCCTTCTCCGGGCCGGTCGTGTACGCGGCGAACGTGATGACCCAGCCGGGGGAGACCGCCGGTTTCTCCGTCTCGGATCACCTGCGGGCACTCGCCGACCACGCCGGGCCGGTCGTGACCGACGTGCTCGTGCACGCCGGCGGGATGCCCGAGGAGCTGGTCGCCCGCTACGCGGCGGAGGGGGCCGCGCTGGTGGAGGTGGACCGCGAGGAGATCGCGGCCGTGGGCGTCCGGCTGCACGAGGCCGGGCTTCTTCCGTACGAGATCGGTGCGAGCGTCCGTCACGACCCCGACCGGCTTGCGAGGGAGGTGTGTGAGGCTGTCCTCGTTCGCTTCTGAACCCTGGGCCAGGGATCAAGGCTTCGAGTGGTGAGCGCCTCGATCCGAGATCACCACCACGGTATCGCAGCCAGTTGGCCAGATAAGCGTCACTTTCTGGCACGACGAATCGGGCGTCATCGGCTTGCATGCACCACTTTGGCTTGAAGAAGAGAGCCTTCACAATTATCTGGCACACATCTGACGATCCTTCCTTTGCCGCCTCGACCCATGCGTGGGCTCTTCGCAGCCTGTATTCAGGCCCAGTGCGCACGGCGCTGGTACTCTGGCAAGGCCCCGAATACGAACCCTGCGGCCAATAGGTACCTTGTCCGGACCACACCATGATCTGTTCCCGAAAGAGGCAATGAATCACATCTCAAGATCAATCCGGCGGGTGCGAGGCTCACGGGAGGGCGCCCCGTTGCTTTCGGTAATACAGTCGAGCCTCAAGCCTTGCCTCGCCAGGCGATTGCTGCCTGCCAAGAGACGGAGAAAAGGCGCCTAATAACCCCGATTGCGGCCGCTTCGGCTATTGGCCCAAGAACCGTCCCGGACGCTCATAACGGTCTTTAGACCCATACTCGTAGATCGCTCTAG
>JAJNDJ010000300.1 GCA_021156345.1 Rubrobacteraceae bacterium
TACCTGCGCGTAGCGCTGCGGGTCTACGTGTCCGGCCTCGACGAGCCTGCGCATTATCGTACCGTGCGAGAGCTCGACGCCGAAGACCTCGGTGCCGGTATCGGTGTGCGTGTCGAAGTGCACCAGGCCCACGGGTCCGTGCGCGGCGGCGCAGGCGCGCACGTCAGGCTCGGAGATGGAGTGGTCCCCGCCGATGATCACCGGGATCGCGCCAGCCGCGAGAACCTGTGCGACGGTCGCTTCTATCGCGGCGTGGGAGCGGGTGGGATCCGCAGGTAGGACCGGCGCATCACCAAAGTCCACGACCCGCAACTCGCCGATAGCGTCGACTGAGGTCTCCGGGTGGGATCCGCAGGTAGGACCGGCGCATCACCAAAGTCCACGACCCGCAACTCGCCGATAGCGTCGACTGAGGTCTCCAACTCCGGGCCTGAGGGGCTGCTCGCGGCGCGTATCGCCCGCGGCCCGAAACGCGCCCCCGGGCGGTCGGACACCAGGTCGTCCATCGGCGCGCCGACTATCGCCACGTCGACTCCTTCGAGATGGAACGGGTCCTGCGTATAGTGAGCGCCGGCGAAAGTGAGCAGGCCAGCGTAATCTGGCTTCTCCCCCACAGATGCCCAGCGCTGGAGGGGATCTATCACGATGCTCCTGCTCCCGGGGTGTGGCAGTGCCCGTTGGCCGTAGGCGGCACGTCCAGCGCGGGGTTGCGGTCGAAGAAACCTACCGGCTTAAGCCAGAACGAAACCGTGTCGACGGGCATGATGGGCCAGTCCTCCGGGCGTGTGATGTGGTGCAACCCGAAGACGTACCACAGGACGACGTCGGCCTTCTCGATCGACCGGTTCTCCTTGGTCCACTCAGCGAGGCCACTGTCGGCGGCGCTCTGGTTGACGAACTCTCCGCACGGCCACCGCTCGTCCTCCCGATACGGCGTCACCCAGAGGTTGTGGCCGATCACCCCGGCGCGTTCGGATACCGGGGAAGAAGGGTCGAGCATCGCCGGGAAACAGCCGCCAGGAACAAGCTTGTAGCCGACAGGTGTGCCCAGGCCATTTTTTGCGTCGTCGTTCACCACCTTCCAGGAACGCTGGGTGTGCCAGTCGTAGTCTTGCTTGCCTTCTTCCTCCGTGCGCAGCGGCGTGTTCCTTTGCACGAGCGCGAGACCGTGCGGGTTGTCCGGACCGACAGGCAGGGCTTCGGACTCGGACATGTATACGGTGTTGTCCTGTCCGTCGACGTCAAGGTCGAGGCGGGCCACGAGGAAGTGCTGGTGGAACGGCGCGTAGGTGCGTTCGTCCACGAGATCGCCGTAGGGTGGCTGCTCCCCCTCGGGGAAGTGGCCAGCTCCAGCGACGTGGTCATGAACCCCAGGCCCCACTCGCCGATGTCGAAGGCCGTGCGGCGGTAGTGGTCGGGGTTCGGGTCCCGGTATGGCACGACCATCTCCGCGAAGGACATTCGGTGTGCTATCTTGCGCACCCTTCCGCCGTCCTCGTATCCTACGCAGTACAGCACGAGGCCCTCGCGGTAGTTGAAGCCCAGCCGCATCGACCACTTCTGCCACCTGAGCTCGTGGCCGTCGAGGATGAACGAGGTACCCTCGGGCTGCGTGATCTCCAGCGGCTTGAGGTCCCGCTGAACCAGGCTGGGGACGTGTTTGGGTAGATACTCACCCATGATCTGCGGTTTCTCGACCGTGAAGTCGTCCTCGACCTCGAGTAACTCCATGCGGTTGAGGTCCACGACGAAGTGGAGCCCGTTGACCGGGTTCGCGTAGGGGTTCGAATCTTCGGCCGTGCGGTACCAGACGTCCGCCCAGCCGACCCGCATGCCCCGGTACTCCTCGGAGATCAGCGAAGCCCCGTACGCCCAGGTGTCGAAGAGGACCCTATCGAGGTTCGTGATGCCGCGGACGGCGAGGGCTTCGGCGACCCGGGGATCTTCGCGCAGCGCCTCGTCGCACTCGTGGAACTCGTCGACGGTGATGTTTGGCTGCTCGCCCGGACAGTGCTCCCACGAGACGACGCGACCCTCGCAGCAGACTAATACCGCCTCCCGAGCTATCGGGTCCTCGGGTGCGAACCCCCGCAACGCCTCCTTTACCGGTTCCTTGAGCTCGATGGAAGCGAAGCGCCAGCGTTCGCTCATGTCCTTCTCCCGGCGCAGAATGTCCGCGGCCTGCCGGAGCTCCGCAGCGGTCAACGGGTCGAGCGGGTGCCGGACTGCTGCGGACCACTCCGTTCTGCCCGTGGATTGCCCCATCTCAGTGCTCCTCCGGGTCCCTGTCCTGCAGCAGATCCTCTTCGGTGGCGAGCACGGCCGTGTCGTGCCTGAGCGTCTCCCCGCGGAAGAACGCCGGCTCTCTAATCTGCCAGACGAACATCAAGATGGCACCCAGCAGCAGCAGGCCTACCCCGATAACGAAGACGGTACCCATCCCGAATACCGCTCCGCCGCTGCCGTAGGCCGGGTCGAAGGTATCGACGGCCGTTTTGAAGAAGAGGAGCGTGAGCATTATCCCGCCGAGACCCGGTAAGAGGCCCTTGAAGATGAAGTTCTTCGGGCTCGTGAATAGCTCCTGGCGGAAGTACCACACGCACGCGAACGCCGTGAGCGAGTAGTAGAAGGCGATCATCAACCCGAGCGCGTAGATGGTGTCGATCAGGACGTCCTCGCTGAGGAACGTCATTACGGTGTAGAAGATCGCCGTGGCCACGCCGGAAAAAAGCGTCGCGAATGAGGGCGAGCGAAATCGCGGGTGCACGTGCGAGAAACGCTCCGGCGCCGCCTTGTAGAAGGACATGGCGAGCATCGTCCGCGCCGCGGGCAAGAACGTGGTCTGCAAGCTTGCTGCCGCGCTGGCCACTACCGCGAGGAAAAGGAAGATGGCGAGCACGCCTAGCACGGGCTCGGCGAGCACGGCGAAAACGTTGTCCGCGGTGTCGGGATTGCCCAGACCGATGCCCTTCTCGCCGATGCCGACGAACATCTGGGCCGAGATGGCAACTAGCATGTACGTGCTGAGGATCGTGAGAATGGTCAAGAGCGCGGCCCGTCCCGGCGTGCTGGAGCTGCCGGTCGTCTCCTCGTTGATGGTGAGCGTGGTGTCCCAGCCCCAGAAGATGAAGATGGAGAGCGAAAGGCCGGCCGCGAAAGCCGCGAAAGACTCTATCGCGAAGGGGTTGAGCCAACTCCACGAAAAGCCGATGGCCAGTTCGGACGCCCCGCTAACCGCTTTGCCGAAGGCCAGCACGATGAAGAGGGCGAGGACGACCATCTGCAGCCCCACGAGTACGTACTGGACCCCTTTCGTCGCCGCCATGCCACGGTAGGAAATAGCTGTGGCGCCCACCAGGAAAACCAGGGTAGTCAGGACGTTCACGACCGCGTTGTCGCCCAGCGCCTCGATGGTCGGGTTCCCCAAGACGTTCCCGAGCAGCAGGTAGAAGAACGTGACCGCCACGCCCACGAGGTTGGACAGCACGATCACCGTCGCCAGCACGAAGCCCCACCCGCACATCCACCCGACGTGCGGGCCGAAGGCCTTCACCGTCCACGTGAACGAGGTGCCGCAGTCCGGCGCCTCATGGTTGAGCTCCCGGTAAGCATAGGCCACGAGCAACATCGGTATAAACCCCGCCAGGAAGACCGCCGGCATTTGCAGACCGACCTCGCTGACCGTGGGGCCGAGGGTGGCGGTGAGGGCGTAGGCCGGAGCCACGCAGGAGACGCC
>JAJNDJ010000041.1 GCA_021156345.1 Rubrobacteraceae bacterium
GCCACGGAGAGGTGGCAGAGTGGTTGAATGCGGCGGTCTCGAAAACCGTTACGTCGGTAATCCCGGCGTCGGGGGTTCGAATCCCCCCCTCTCCGCGCTGTGGAGCTATTCAGCACGCTTCGGCCTCCGCTTGTCAGCACGGCGACTGCGCCGCCTAGTCAGCTAGTGCTTGCGCATCCGAAAGCTGAAATGCTTACAGGCTCAAAACGCGTATGATGCTCCTTGTGATGTGGCTTTGTTTCGGGGTGGAGATCTAGGCGTGCGTAAGGCCGGTGATTCCAGGGTTTGGGATGCGGTAATGATCACGGCCGGCTTCTGGGTGCTTGGGGCCTCGCTGTGGATGTATATCGACTACATGGGCGCGACTCTGAAGAGGATCTCGACGCAGTCCATGGCGTTTCACGTCGACTTCGACAGCTTCTGGCGTTCGGCCAGGGCGATGCTCGAAGGACAGAGCATCTACGACACTGGGGTTGATCTGGTAAACCTCAATCCCCCTCTCTGGACCTTTCTGGACAGTGCTCATCTCGCCTCTCGGGCTTCTCGAGCCGATCACGGCGTACAGGGGCTTCGTCCTGATCTCCCTGGCCGTGGTCGTCGGCTATCTGGCGTGGACCGTTGAGGAGTTGCGCCTGAGGCCGGGGTGGACGGTGGTCGGGGTCGTAATGCTGCTCCTCTCTTCGCCGCTACTCGCTACGCTGGCGCTCGGGCAGGTCTATCCCGTGTTGGCCCTGGGACTCGTGGCGGCCTGGGTGGCTGACCGGCGGGACGGACAGGAGATCTCTGGCGCGGCCCTTGGCCTGGTCGTTGCCTTGAAGCCCTCACTTCTCCCTGTGCTCCTGTGGCCGCTCGCGAGGCGGAGGTGGAGGGCGTTGGTGGCCGCTCTCATCTCCGGGTCGGTGGCCACGCTCGTTGGGGTCATCGTACTCGGGCCTGGGGAGACGCTTGACTACATCGGGGTTTTGAGGGAGCAACCGGTCAGTGCCTACTGGGACAACGCGTCCCTGCCCTCCGCGGCGGCGCGGTTGTTTACGGAGAACCCCTACGCCCAGAACGTCACTACTTTGCCGTGGATGGTCGGTGTCGGCTACGCGTTTGGGATCATCGCCATCGTCCTTACCGCCATGAGAGTTAGGCATGGACCCGAGGTGGGGTTGTGGGTGCTGGTTGCGGCTTCGCTCCTGGCCTCGCCCATCGCGTGGCACAACTATCTGGTGTTGCTCGGGCCCGGTATCCTGCTGCTACTGGCGCGGGGCAGGGCGGCGACGGCTTTTCTGCTGCTTGCGTTGCAGTCCATTCCGGCACAGTGGCCCCTGATCTGGAACGACAGGGGCACGGTCGTGGCGTCCCTGGCGATGACGCTCTATCTGTATATCCTGATCGCGCACTGGCTCGCCCTCCTGGCCGCAACGAGGGAGCCCGCAGATACGTTCGGGCCTGCTACAGAGAAGCCAGGATAAAGGGAGTTACGAGCGGCTTTGGGAAGCGTGGCATACTTCCATGCGGGCAGCGATCCCTAGGGAAAGGTTGAAGTGATGGCAGAGACCCTCATGCAGCGCGTGGTCGAAGCATTGCCCTTCCTGGACGACATTGCCGATGGCGTTCAGCCGAAGGTGCAGGAGGCCGTCGCCGCGGGCGGCACTACGGCACGCAACGTGCTCGACGGCGTCTGGCTCGAGGCGCCATTGCACCCGGCCCTTACGGACGTACCTGTGGGATGCTGGACTGCGGCACTAGTCTTCGATGGACTCGACGTTGCTACCGGGAAGGAGCCCATAAGACACGCGGCCGACGCCTCGCTCGTTTTCGGGACGTTGGCAGCGTTTGGGGCCGCCGTGACCGGGCTCTCCGACTGGCGGTACCTGAGTGGAGGGTCGAGGCGGATGGGAGTGGCGCACGGCCTTCTGAACACGATCGGGCTCGTCCTTAGCATCGTCTCGTTCGTCCTCCGGGCTTCGGGGCGCAGGAATGCCGGGCGTCTGGCCTTTCTGACGGGGTACTCCATCAGTGGCATGGCCGCCCATCTCGGTGGGGAACTCTCCTACCACTACGGGCTACGCGTGGACAGGAACGTCTCCGAGGAAGCCGGTCCCGATGAGTTCGTTCCCGTCCTGGGCGAGAGCGAGCTGGCGCAGAACGACCTGCGCCGGATCGAGGTCGAAGGGGTGGGAGTCCTGCTTAGCCGTTCCTCTGCTGGCCAGGTCTGCGCCATAGCCGCCACGTGCAACCACTTCTCCGGCCCGCTCGAAGCGGGCGACCGCCAGGGCGACACCGTAGTCTGTCCCCTGCACAACTCCCGCTTCGATCTGTGTAGCGGCGAAGTTATCGACGGCCCGGCCGTCTTCCCCCAATCTCGCTACGAGACCAGGGTGCGTGACGGGAACATAGAGGTCAAGGCCGCCGCGGAGAACGTTCAGAAGAAGGTCAGGTAGTCATCTGTTCGCCGGCTGAGAAGGCGACCGGCACGTCCGCGGGGCGGAGTATGTAGGCCTGGTGCTGAGCGCCTTCATCTTCGGGTTGGTGGCCTCGAGCGCACTGGTGATCGGCGCGGTCGCCGGGGCCTACTGGACGCCGCCCAGGCCGCTGCTCGCCTCGGCCCTGGCCTTTGCCAGCGGCGCCCTGATCACCGCGTTGGCTTTCGACCTTTTCCAGGAGTCGTTCAAGCACGGCGGCGCGTGGCTCTCCTCGATCGGGTTGCTTTTGGGGGCCGCGGCCTTCGTTGTAGCCGACGAGGCGCTCGACCGCTACATCAAAGGAGGTGGCGGTGTCTCGGCCTTCGCCCTGCTGGCAGCAGTGACGCTTGACGGTATCCCCGAGAACATGGCCCTTGGTGTCTCTTTGCTCGAGATGTCCGGTGGAGGGACGTTGACGCTGCTCGTGGCCATCTTTCTCTCCAACCTGCCCGAGTCCCTGGGCGGGGCCGTGGGGATGCGCCAGCAGGGCCGCTCCAGACGCTTCGCCATCGGGGTCTGGAGCGCCACTGCGGTCGTGCTCGCCGTCGCGGTGGTGCTTGGCAACGTGGCCCTCTCTAGCGCCGGGGAAGGAGCGCTCGCCGCATTGCTCTCCTTCGCCGGGGGCGCGGTGCTCGCCTCGCTGGCCGACACCCTGATGCCGGATGCCTACCGGGAGGGTGGTAAGTGGGTCGCCTTCGCCACGGCAGCCGGCTTCCTGCTTTCGTTCCTGATCGCAGAGGTGTGAAA
This sequence comes from Rubrobacteraceae bacterium, assembly GCA_021156345.1. The sequence goes on from JAJNDJ010000041.1 coordinate 3,201, forward strand.
GCGGTGTCTGGAAGGGTCGACCCTTCCAGACGCCGCGCTGGTCAGCACGCTTCGGCCTGCGGCCCCAGCGTGTCAGCTAGTCAGCAGATGACTAGCTCTTCTCCAGCGACTCCAGGGCTTCTGCGGCGGCGCGACGGAGCGAGCGGCTTGAGTCTACCTGGAAGACCTTCTGCAGGTCGCCACGGGCGCGGGCCCTCTCGCCCAGAGCCGCCAGGGCCGAGGCCCGATTGTAGTGGGCTATGCCGAGTTTGGGATCCAGCTTTATGGCTTGGTCTGTGGCTTCCAGGGCGGCGCCGGGGTTACCTGATGCGTCCAGGCTCGCCCCGAGGGCCGAGTAGTAGCGGGGCAGGGGACGGCGGGCGCAGATCTCATCGTAGAGGTTCGCCGCCTTCTCGTACTCGCCCTTGCGGAAGGCGGTCCCGGCACGGCGTTCGTCCGGGGTGACGGCGCGGGTCATCAGGGCCGTGAGGATGGCAGCGCCGCAGAGGTATACGAGGAGGACGGGGCCATAGTTCTCGACGGTTGCGAGGTTCATCACAAAGGGCAGACCAGCGATAAAGACGCCTGTGGAGAGGGGTGGTATCAGCCGCAGGAAAAAGTCCCTGTAGGCCCTTACGCGCAACAGATCCCTGTTCTGACGGCCGATCAAGAAGGTGAAGACCATCAGGATTACCAGCGCGCCGATCGTAGGATAGAGTAGCTTCACGAGAGTTCTTCCAGCATCCTCCTGGAGGCCGATCGGAAGCGACGGGGGAGGTCCGTACTCTGCGCCTTCTCGAGATCCTTGACGGCCCTGCTCTTCTTCCCCATCCTTTGTAAGACGAGGGCGCGGTTGTAGTAAGCGAGGCCGTACTCTGGATCGTCTTTGATCGCCTGCGTCGAGGCTTCCACGGACTCCTCGTAACGCTCAGAAGCGCCAAGGGCTGCCCCCATAAAGGCCTTGTTGCGGGCGAGCGGCTTCTCCTCTACCAGCTCCCTGTAGAGCTCGACCGCCCTTGCGTAATCGCCGGCGCGGAAGGCCCTGTTGGCGCTGCGCTCCAGGGAGGACACGGAGAGGAAGCTGGCGCCGATTATGGCGACAGCGGAGACGGCCATCCAGGTCAGGAGCATTCGCCCCTCTCCGTAGCTCTGGACTACGAACAGGCTCAGCACCATCAAGAACAGAGCGAGGAAGGGGAGGGCCTTGCGGGCCAGGTCTCCCCAGGCTTTAGCCCTTGCCAGGTCGCGGTTGGCGGCGTAGATCGTCTGCCAACTCACGAAGAGGAGCAGGAAGATCAAGACTATCGTTATCGCTCCAGAGCCCACATCTCCCCCTTAAGAGCCGACCGGTGCACGCTCGAGACTCTCCAATACCCCGAGCGCAGGGGCCACCAGCCTATCGAAGTCCTCGTCGGAGAGAGCGGCCCGCGCTCCTTCGACAGAGACGGGTTCATGGAGCCCGATCCAGGACTTGCATCCGCCGTACTCATCCCTGTACGGGAGCTCGACCATTTCGGGGAGCAGATAAGTGCGCAGGACGAGCACCGTGAGTGGCTTCTTCGGACGCCACTTGAAGCGGCGCTCGGCGTACTCGGGCGTCCACATGTGATGCGGGTCGAGCGCCGACAGTTCTTCGTCCTCGGAGATCTCGTAGGCGCCTTCGACCTCTGCGAACGACGAGAAGCGCAAGGGTCCATCGTCGGCGAGGTCAGGGATACCGTCCATCAGGCCGCGATATTCCTCTTTCAGTAGTCCCGGCCTCTGGTGCTCGTAACCAGGGAGGAGCAAAAAGCGCGTCTGGGGCACGGCGAACGCTTTCTCCCTTATACCGCCCTTCCTGACGACGAGCGCCGTCTCTGCGCGCTCCAGTGCCCTGACGGCGACCGCCCACTCCTTCAGCGCGTGCTGTAGAGAATCCAAGACATCACCTCTCGTATAATGCGACCGTTGCACGCCTGATTATATGACGAGAGCGTTCCGGCTTCGATAAAGGAGGCACAATTGACCCAGCAAGAGACACCGCACCGCGTAGAGCGAGATTCGATGGGGGAAGTGAAGGTCCCCCGCGACGCCCTCTTCGGCGCCCAGACCCGCCGCGCCCTGGATAACTTCCCCGTAAGCGACCTCAGGTTCCAGAGACGGTTCATCCAGGCTCTCGGAGCCATAAAGCTAGAGTCGGCGAACGTGAACAACGAGCTGGGTTTGCTCGAGGACGAACTCAAGGACGCCATCGTGGAGGCGGCGGAGGAGGTCGTCGAGGGAAGGCTCGACAACCAGTTCGTGCTGGACATCTTCCAGACAGGGAGCGGCACCTCCACGAACATGAACGCCAACGAGGTCATCTCCAACCGGGCCATCCAGATCCTGGAAGGCGAGCTGGGCTCCAAGAGCCCGGCCCACCCCAACGACCATGTCAACCAGGGCCAGTCCTCTAACGACGTCATCCCGACAGCCATCCACGTCTCCGCGCTCGTCGCCATCAAAGAGGACCTGCTCCCCGGCCTGCGGAAGCTCCAGGAGGCGCTCGACGTGAAGGCCAGCGAGTTCGATGATGTCGTCAAGACCGGGAGGACGCATCTCCAGGACGCCACCCCCATACGTCTCGGGCAGGAGTTCCGCGGCTACGCGGGCCAGATCGAACGCGGCATACAGCGCCTCGACAAAGCCGTAGAAGACCTCGGCGAAGTGGCCCTCGGTGGCACAGCCGTGGGTACCGGCGTCAACACCCACCCCGAGTTCGCATCCAAGGTCTGCGAGAAGCTCTCCTCTCGCTTTGGTATCGAGGTACGCGAGACGGAGAACCACTTCCAGGCCCAGAGTGCGATGGACGCGGCCGTTTTCGCCAGCGGCGCCCTCAAGACCGTCGCGGTGAGCTTGCTCAAGATCTCCAACGACATCCGCTGGCTCGGGGCGGGACCCCGCGCAAACCTCGCCGAGATAGCATTGCCGGAAGTGCAGCCTGGCTCATCCATCATGCCAGGCAAGGTGAACCCCGTGATCGCAGAGAGCGCCACCATGGTCGCCGCGCAGGTCATAGGCAACGACGCCACAATCGCTGTCGCCGGAGGGAGCGGCAACTTCGAGCTAAACGTAATGCTCCCTGTCATCGCCTACAACCTGATCCAGAGCATAGAAATCCTGGGTTCCGCTTCGGCCAACCTCGCAGGCCAGTGCGTCTCCGGCCTCCAAGCGACAGACCGCGGTCCCGAACTAGTCGAGCGGGGCCTCATGCTGGCCACAGCCCTCGCCCCCGTGGTCGGCTACGATAAAGCGGCGGAGATCTCCAAACAGGCCTACAAGACAGGCAAGACCATCCGCGAGGTAGCCCGCGAAAGCACAGACCTCTCCGAAGTAGAGCTCGACAGCTTATTGGACGCGCGCAAGATGACATAGATCCAGGACCCTACAGATGTGACGCAGCTGATGTTCGGCTGTTACCGGAATGGGTGTATGGCCGCCGTCCGCCAACAGGTTACCGCCTCGGCACGGTGTACGCCGCCGAAATAGGGGTTCAGGCTCGCGACGATCCCGACACCGTGTACAAGTCACCAACCAACTTCGTTGCCTCGCCGAAGCCGACGTCCTGGCCGGCAGAGACATGGTGCTTTTCGACCCATAACTCATCTCACCCCTTGATTTATGATTAGTTTTATGATTATATATAAATCATAATGACGAAGAGAGGTGAGACAAGGGTTGCTGTGGACCTGGTGGTATTCGGGTTGGTGGATGGGGAGCTCTCGGTGTTGATGGGCCGGAGGCTGCACGCGCCGTACGAGGGTTTCAGCTGGCGCGGGAGGTGCTGGAGAGGACGACGGGTGTCGAGCGGGCGTGGGTGGAGCAGCTGGCTACGTTCGACCGTCCGCCTGTGATCGGTGAGAGTGGCGAGATCTCGACGCCGGGCCGGGACCCGAGGGGTGAGATCGTATCGGTTGCGTACATGGCTGTGGTCGGGGCGCACCGGGTGAGGGAGGATTACGGTGGGGATCTGGGATGGCAGGCCGTGCGGCGGTTGCCGGGGAGGGTGGCCTTCGACCACCGTGAGATCCTGGACTATGCCGTGCGGCGCTTGCAGAGCAAGCTAGGGTACTCGTCGCTCGGCTTCGAGCTGCTGGCCGAGGAGTTCACGTTGCCCGAGTTGCAGCGCGTCTACGAGGCGGTTCTCGGGGTCGCGTTGAACCGGGGGAACTTCCGGCGCAAAGTACTCGAAGCGGGGGTGGTGGAGGATACGGGTAAGACGAGGCCGGCTCGTGGCAAGCCGGCGCATCTATACAGGTTCAGGCGTCGGGCCTTCGGACTCTTCGAGACGCCGGACGGGTTCATCGAGGGATAGGGAGTAAGGATATGTTGGGGATCGGGTACTTCAAGGCGCAGCCTACAGAGTTCGTCCGAAAGGTGGCCGGTGGAAGGGTGAAGAGGGAGGGGCAGGCTCTTTCCTTCTACTACCTGGAGCGCCGGACGAGCATCGTGGTCGTGCCCGTCTCCAGCGCGGACGCGGCTTTCGTGTTCAACGAGCAGACCGGAAACTACCAGGCGGTCACCATACAGGGCCAGCTCACGTACCGCATCGTCGAGCCACGCCGGACCATGGAGATGCTCAACTACGTGATCGACCCGAAGAGGCGGGCGCACGTCTCCCAGGACCCGGAGCGGCTGAAGCCCGTGCCCTGCTGGCACCGCTCGGGGTGGAACTAATCAGCCTGAACTTCACCTCCGTCAGCCCCAACCCCGAGGTTGGGAAGGCTCTGGAGGCGGAGTACAGGGAGACCCTGCTGAGGCGGGCGGACGAGGCGATCTACGCGCGGAGGGCCGCGGCTGTCGAGGAGGAGGGCAAGATCAAATCGAACGAGCTGGAGGGTGAGATCTCACTGGAGCGCGAGCGCGAACGCCTCATCGACCTGGAAGCCGCCAACAACCGCAAGAAGTCCCAGGCGTGGGGTGAGCGCAGGGAACTGGAGGCTGGCTTCACGGCACGGGCCAGCGAGATGGAGCTTGCCCCTTACCGCGACCTCGACCCCAGGAAGGTTCTCGCCCTCGCCATGCGCGACATCGGCAACAATGCCGGCAAGGTCGGCAACCTCAATATTACCTCCGAGGTGCTCGCGGATCTCCTGCAGACGGGAACGAACGGTGCCAACTGAATGGAACAAGATCGTGGTCGTCACCAGGAAGACGGGATTGGAAGAGCTTCTCGAACGCTTTGTGACGAAGGAGCAGGCCCGATTCTACCTGGAGCACTCAGGCGTACCCTTCGAGCCTTATGAGGAGGAGCAGCGCGCCCACGACGATGCCCTGACTAGACTCAGGGCGGCGCTCCCGGCTGGCGTTCGCAGCCAGTTCGTCGAGCGCTCGTTTCTCCCCACGTTCGCTTTCGGGGGGCGGGACCTCGTCGCGACCCTCGGGCCTGACGGCATGGTCGTCAACGTGGCCAAATATCTGCGTGGCGGGCAGCCGATACTGGCCTTCAACCCGGACCCTTCGACCATAGACGGCATCCTCATACCGTTCCGGGTGGAGGAGGCCGGGGCGGCGATCCGGGCCGTCCTGCGCGGAGATTTCCTGGTGCGCGAGGTGACCATGGCCCGCGCCACGCTCGGCGACGGCCAGAGCTTGCTCGCCTTCAACGACCTCTTCGTCGGGAGGAAGACCCACATCTCGGCCCGCTACCACCTCACGCATGGGCGGCGCTCCGAGAACCAGTCTTCGAGCGGCATAATAATCTCGACGGGCGCGGGGTCCACCGGCTGGCTAAGCTCCGTCCTCAACGGCGCAGCCGGCGTTGTCGAGCCGTTCGCAGGGAAGAAGGCCGTGGCGCCGGTTCGCGAGGGATTCCGTTTCGCCTGGGACGCGCCGAAGCTGTGCTTCAGCGTCAGAGAGCCGTTCGTCAGCAAGGCGTCGGCGGCGGGGATAGTGTGGGGTGACGTCAGGGCCGGCCAGAAGCTTGAGGTCGTCAGCCAGATGCCGCAGGACGGTGTGATCTTCAGCGACGGCGTCGAGGC
>JAJNDJ010000301.1 GCA_021156345.1 Rubrobacteraceae bacterium
GACGTGCGGGAACGGATCTTCGAGCCTTTCTATACCACGAAGGACGTTGGCGAAGGCACGGGGCTCGGCCTGGATATCTCCTACCGGGTGGTCGTCGAGAACCACAAGGGCGATATCCGGGTCCTCTCCGAACCCGGCGACACCCGCTTCCAGGTGCGCCTGCCGGTGAATGAACCGGGGGACGCGCAGACGACCGTTGACAGAGACCTATCGATGGAGGCGGACGCATGATGCGCGACGCTTGGGAGGAGCAAGGCTTCACTCCCGAGCAGGTCGAGGCGCTTATGCCTTACGGCAGGGAGTCGAGGCTGCAGACGGGAGACCTCCTCTTCGACGAGAGGTCCGTGGTAGACAGCTTCTACGTCGTGCTCGAGGGGGAAGTCGAGATCTCGCGCCTCGACGGCGCTGCGGAGATCCCGATTGGGACCCACGGGCCCGGGGAGTTCACCGGCGGGCTCGTAGTGCTGACGGGGAGGACCTCGATCCACAGGGGGCGGGCAGGCGCGCCGAGCCGCGTTCTGGAGATCGACTCGGAGACTTTCAGGCGCATGCCCGCCGAGGTCCCTGACCTGGCCGACATATTCATCTCGGGCCTGGCCAGGCGCATGCGCTACACGCAGCGGGCCTACCGCCAGCGGGAGAAGCTCGCGGCCCTGGGCAAGCTCTCGGCCGGCCTGGCCCACGAGCTCAACAATCCCGCGGCCGCGGCGCGGCGGGCCTCCGAAGAGTTGGGCGAGGAGATCCTCGAGGCCCAGCTCACCTCCTTGACGCACGACGAGCGCTTCTCCGCTAAAGAACGCGAGGCGCTGGTAGCCCTGCAACGCGAAACGGCAGCGGGCAAGGCCGCACTTTTCGACCCGCTCTCTCTAGGCGACACCGAGGATCGGCTCTCCGATTGGTTGGGAGATCGCGGCTGTCAGGAGCCGTGGGACATGGCGCCGGCGTTGGCTGAGGCGGGCTTGGACACGGACCGTCTGGAAGCTATGGCCGGGGCATTCGATGACCGCTCGCTCGCCTGTGGTCTGGAGTGGCTCGCCGGGACGCTGGATCTTCTCGGCCTGGCAAGTGAGATCGAGACTAGCACAGGACGCATCTCCGAACTGGTCGGGGCGATAAAGGAGTACACCTACATGGACAGGGCGGTGGTCGGAGAGGTCGATGTGATCTCTGGCCTCCAGAACACCATCACCATCCTCGGCCCCAGGCTGAAGGACGTCTCTTTGTCAAGGGAGTATGAGAAAGGCCTGCCCGGGATACCGGGGCGCGGCGGCGAATTGAACCAGGTATGGACCAACCTCATCGACAACGCCATTGACGCTGTGGACGGACGTGGAAGCATCACTATCAGGGCGTACGTGGAAGGCGCGCGCGTGGTGGTGGAGGTTATCGACGACGGGCATGGGATACCGCGCGAGGCGCAGGTCCACGTCTTCGAGCCTTTCTACACCACAAAGGACATCGGGGCCGGGACCGGGCTCGGGCTGGATATCGTAAGGCGCATCGTCACCGGTCATGGAGGCGAGGTCTTTGTCCAGTCAGAGCCTGGGGAGACATGCTTCACGGTAAGGTTGCCTTTAGATACTACTCAGAACGGAGGTTGATCTCAGTGGGAAAGACACACGTGTATGAGGAGATCTGTACGGAGAAGCGCGAGGTAGACACGCGGGTGCTCGAGCAGACCGTCTCCCTCGCGGTCGAGATCGCGCGCGAGGGCCGCGAGGGGCGCAAGATAGGGACGCTCTTCGTGGTGGGCGACTCGGGCGAGGTCATGAAGCGATCCAAGCCCTTGATCCTCGACCCTTTGCACGGACACCCTGATAAAGCGATCCAAGCCCTTGATCCTCGACCCTTTGCACGGACACCCTGACGAGAGCAAGCAGATAGAGGACCCCGACATGCGGGAGACCATCAAGGAGCTGGCCCAGCTCGACGGTGCCTTCCTGGTCTCGAACGCGGGCGTGGTGCTCTCCGGCGCCCGCTACATAGACGCCGCCTCGGACAGCCTGGATCTGCCGCTCGGGTTGGGCAGTCGTCACGTGGCAGGCGCTTCTATCTCCCGTCAGACGAGAGCCGTGGCCGTTGTCGTCTCCGAGAGCTCGATGGTCAGGATGTTCGACGACGGCGAGCTGGTCTCTGAGATCGTACCCGAGCTCTGGATGATAGACGGCTACACGAGCCGTATGGAGGGCCGCACCTTCACCCGCCGCGACGAAGACGTAACGGTAATAGGCCGTGCCGAGTAAGGCCGACGAAGTACTCGACTTCTGGTTCGGCCGCGCAAGCGAGCCTGGCTACGGCGAGTTTCGCGACGAGTGGTTCCGCAAAGACCCCGAGTTCGACGCCAGGGTCACGGACCAGTTCGCCGGTCTCTACGAGGAGGCCGCAGCCGGCGACCTCGACGGCTGGCGCGACGATGCAAGGAGCTGCCTGGCGCTCGTAATCGTGCTAGACCAGTTCCCCCGCAACATGTTTCGTGGCGACGGACGCACCCACGCCGCCGACGCAGCGGCGCTCGAGTCCTCCAGGTACGCCGTCGAGCACGCGCTGGACAGGGAGCTCCCTGCCTTCCAGAGGATGTTCTTGTACATGCCGTTCATGCACAG
>JAJNDJ010000042.1 GCA_021156345.1 Rubrobacteraceae bacterium
ACCCGCCACCGCACTATGAGCCAGATCGGGGGCTAAAGAGCTACCCTTCGATGGCAACGCTCGTGGCCCGGGCCGCTCGTTATCAAACCTCACGTCCGAGGAGCCGGGAGATGACGCTCTTAGGCTTCTCATAGGCGAACACGGCGTATGTACGGAAGCGTCTGATCTGGGTCCTGGGGCCGTAGCGGCCCCAGGAAAAGCCATCGCCCGGCTTCGCCAGGCGAAGGTCGATTATCTGGAAGCTATGGCCGAGCTCGCGTGCGAAGGCCGAGAGGATGGGGTCCTCGGACTCGAGGCACTGTTCGTAGGAGAGCACCCCGGGGTTAGTCCGCCACACGTGGGCCAGCCGGTCCTCGTGAACGTCGTCGATAAGGCTCTGGTGCGGTGGCTCGAACATCCGGAACAGTTCACTCAGGAACTGTTCCAACGAGTCGGCCTGGTGTAGGATCACAGGCGCGTCATGGCAGGCGAAGTAGATAGGACCCCACCTCGTGGTGTCGGGATGAAGATCTACGACCCAAAAATTGCCATAGCCGTCTGCCGCGATCGGGAGGCCATCCGGGAATACCTGTTCGAACTCGAACATGAGATCCCTACCCGTGAAATCGACCTGATCGACCGTTCCGTAGAAACCTCTACACGCGCCGAGCAACTCCGCTATCTCTGGAGGGATACGACACGGTAGCCGGTTGGCGAAGTCCTGCAGATCTGTATCGGAGAGGCCGGGGAAAAGCTCCAACGTGACGGCGTTGCCATCTTCGTCGATGAGCGTGCCGGCCTGAGCCCGGCGGATGATTTCTAGAGGAGTCATAATTGGCAAACGTCTCTGTACGATCATACGGGCGCACACCGCGGTTACCAAGGTCTCTCTTGGTGACGCGCACCTAGTCGGGTTCTATGGTGGCGATGAGGCCCTCGTTGTTCAGCCCATCCTGGTAGAGCTCGGCCAGCTCTTTGTGGCACTTGGTGGCTACGGCCTTGCCCTTGGTATGGGCCTCCATCATGATGTCTACAGCCCTTCGTACGGACATGCGCGGGATCACTTTCTGCAACACGGCGACTACGTGCTCCATCGGCGTGTAGTCGTCGTTGTGCAGTATGACTTTGTAAGGGGGCTCCTGGGTGACACTGCGCTCGATCTCTATCCCCGGCTTCGTCTCGGTCGAAGAGGCGGAAGGGACTGCTACGCCATGCAACGTTGGTATGCCTCGCACTTTCATCTCCGGATCGCCGAACTGATCACGTAAGGCAAAATACCGCGACGACGCCGGATGCGCAACCCTATATGTTCTGCTGAATCCTGGGCAACACTTGCTCCACGAGCTCCTCGACGCTGCGAAGGTTGCGCTCCGCGATCTTCGCGGTACGCGATCCCTGCGTATAATCCTCGGGGTCGTCTCGCATGAGAGGCGGCAGCTCGACCGGGCTCTTACCGCTCCATTTCGAGAGCCAGTCCTCGGATACTTTCTCGGGGAGTTCCTGGTGGGAGACGGCGGCCCAGAGCGAGGTCCAGGCACGCGGGACGACGCGCCAGATGTCGTAGCCTCCGCCGCCCGTTGCGACCCAGCGGCCTCCGCAGAGGTGGTGGGCCAGGTCGTGTATCCGATGGGGCACGTGCTCGTAGAAGCGGGTCGTTGCGGAGAGGTGTGTCAGGGGGTCGAGGGCGTGGCCGTCGCAGCCGTTCTGGGAGAGGATTAAATCGGGACCGAAGGCACGAAGGGCCTGGGGGACGACAGCCTCGAAGCAGGAGACCCAGGACTCGTCGCCCGTAAAGGGCTCGAGCGGAACGTTGACGGAGTAGCCCACGCCGCCGTTGCGGCCCTTCTCATCGACCCCGCCGCTACCGGGGAAGAGGTAGCGGCCGGACTCGTGCATCGAGACGGTCATGACGTCGGGGTCGCTGTAGAACATCCACTGCACGCCGTCGCCGTGGTGGGCGTCGGTGTCGACGTAGGCGATGCGGATGCCAGGATGCTCCTCTTTGAGGCGTGAGATCGCGACGCCGGCGTCGTTGTAGACGCAAAAGCCGCTCGCCCTAGATCGCATGGCGTGGTGCAGCCCGCCCGAGATGCACATGGCGTGGTCCGCCTCACCGGCCATCACGAGGCGGCATGCTGCGAGCACACCACCTACCACGCGGGCGCAGGCCTCGTGCATGTCAGGGAAGATGGGGTTGTCCGGGGTCCCGAGACCGTAGTCCAGGAGGTCGGGCAGATCCCCCGTTCCCCGCCCGGCCTTCTGGACCATGCGCACGTAGCTGAGACTGTGGACGGTCGTCAGGTCCTCGTCTGTCGCCGGTCCGGAGGAGACGAAGGGATAGTCTTCAAGCAGCCCGAGGGCTTCGCAGAGTTCGAGGGCGAGACGCACGCGGAGGGGGTTGAAAGGATGGTCACCGCCGAAGCCGTAGTTCTCGAGGGCCAGATCGTGGACTATGGCGGCCCGGCCGCTCAAGGCCTGGGCGGCCACAGGACGGAGTAGCCTGCCTCTTCCAGGTATCCGACCACCTCGGTGGTGTCGATGGTGTCTACCCTGAAAACGACGACGCGTTCCCTGACAGCTCCTTCCTCATTGGGCTCCCTTATCGGCCCCATCGCCGCGCTGACGATGTTTATGCCGCACATCCCGAAGACGCCCGCCGCGCCGGCCAGGGACCCCGGCCTATCTGGAACCGCGATCTCCATGCGGCTTCCCGGCTCGTTGGCTCCCACAAGGTAGACCAGCGCACTCATAACGTCAGAGGAGGTGATGATTCCGACCAGTTCCCCGCCCTCGACGACGGGGAGGGAGCCGATCCTGCGCTCGCGCATGGTGTTCGCGGCCTGCTCTATCGGATCGTCGGGGAGGACACTTACCACGTCGCTGGCCATCACGTCCTCGACCAGGATCTCTTGCAGCGCGGCGGCCCGCTCCTGGTCCCCGAACGCGGGGGTCGCCGAACGCAAGTCCCTGTCCGAGACGATCCCGACGAGCCTCCCTTCTGTAAGGACTGGAAGGTGCCTGATGCGCCTCTCCCTGCACAGGGCTAGCGCCGTCCCCACCGTCTCATCCGGCGCGAGCGTCACAATCTCACTGGTCATCGAGTCTCTTACAAGAAGCATTGGATAACTCCTTCCCTCATCGCATTGTATAGTAGTGGATCGGCGCAGGTAAGCGTGCGCCTGGTATAAAGCCCTTATGCCCGAGTATCTCAAAGAACTTCTTGCAGATAGCGCGACGGCCCTGGTGCGTGAGAGCTTCACAGGCGTGAGCGCCCCGTGGTGGTGGGAGCGGCGCCTAGGAGGCGGAATCGAGATCTGCCAGGAGTTCGACCCTGAAGGCGCGAGTCATGAGATCTCAGCGAAGACAGGCCGCGAGGTCTCCGAAGTCCGCCGGGCTATTGCCGAGGAACTCGGCCTCGACGACGACGAGCCTGTGGTCCTCACTTTCGAGATAGCGGGCGAGACCGAGACCCGCCGCGCCGCCCAGATGCTAGGAGAACGTTCCTCAGAACCGGAGGGCCTCGCCGCAGGGCTCTACCAACGGATCGAAAAGATCGTCAGGAACGCGTAGGGGTCAATACCTCGGGACAGAATCGTCTACGGAGGAGTAGGCCTCGAGACCCCCTTCCAGATTGAGGACGCTGTCGAATCCGGCCCGCTGGAGGGCCATGGCGACGTAGGAGCTGCGGTTGCCATGGTGGCAGATCACTACGGTCTCGGCATCAGGGTCTAGCTCCGTAAAACGCCCCTCCAGTTGGGACATGGGGATGAGCTCTGAGCCCTCTATGCGGGCGAGCTTGAACTCCCAGGGCTCGCGCACATCGAGCAGCACGGGACGCTCTCCGGCATCGAGCCTGCTCTTCAGAGCGCGCGGCGATATGTTTTCGTAGTCGAAGGTCTCCATGTCGCTAGAACTCGTAGTCTGCGACGATGCGGCCTGTCGTGGTGGCGTCGAGCTTCTGGACTACAGCCAGGTGCGCTGGATGCTCCATGTACTCCCGAAGACCGGCAGTGTCCTCGAACCTGGCAAAGAGAGCGTGGGTATATCCTCCGGAGCGCCCCGAGAAGTCTTCACCCACGGAGAGGTCAACCGTGCTCGGCACCTCATCTCTCAAAGCACGGAGAGACGATACGAGATCCTCGACCTCTTCTTCCGAGGCCTCTTCCCGAACGGCGAAAAACATGAGATGGTCTACCATAGCTCTTCCCTCGTCCCGAACATACCCCATAGAGTCTAGCAGGAAGGCCACAAATGGATGCGGCGCTGGCTCATCTATCTTATGGTCGCCGATGGAAGGGGCTCATTAGGTCCCAAGATCCGTTCCCGGAGAATCCCTGACACCTGAAGCCGCGCCTTGCAGAAGGTCAAAGTCCCTCTGCAAATTGCTTTAAGCGTAGAAGTTTCGGTCCCAGCGGTAGTTCTTGAGAACCATCACCTGATCCTCAGGGAGTCCCTTGCCGTCACCGACGGCCATATTGCGCTCGACGTTGCGGACGGAGCGCATGCCTGGGATGACGCTCGAGACGGCAGGATGGCTCAGGATGTACCGGAGCGCTATCTCGGCCATCTCGTCCTCGCTCACACCTAGCTCGGAGACGATGGCCCGCACGCGGTCGTAGACTTCTCGTTTGCGTGCACCGCGGAAGTAGTCGTTACGGAAATCTCCCTCTTCGAAGGTGGTATCCGGTGTGATCCTACCCGCCAGGGAGCCCTCGTCGAATGGCACCCTGACTATGACGCCGACGTCGTGCTCCTGGCAGGCTGGCAGTAGCCGGTCCTCCGGGCTCTGATCGAAGACGTTATAGATCACCTGCACCGTATCTACCGCGCCGGTCTCGATGAGCCTCACCGCGTTCGACGCCTGGTGGTCGTTTATGGAGACGCCGAAAGCACGGATCTTACCTTCTCTTTTGAGGTCCTCGATCGCCTCGAGCCAATCCCCATTACCGACCCAGTCATCCTGCCAGACGTGGAACTGCTGCACGTCGATGGTGTCCAATCCGAGGTTGGAGAGGCTCTGCTCCGTACACTCCCTGACGTACTGCCCGGGGAACGCTTCTTCAGGGGGAATGCCCTCAGGAGCAGGCCAGACCCTGTTCTTCGGCGGGACCTTGGTGGCGATGTGGATGGTCTCGTCCCTATCTTGGACCAACTTCCCTACCAGCCGCTCGCTGTGTCCCTCCCCGTAGGCCAGGGCCGTGTCTATGAAATTGAGCCCGAGGTCTACGGCCCTGTTCAGGGCCTTCAGCGATTCCTCGTCCTTCGCACCGAGCCAGGCGTCGCCGGCGATGCCCCAGGCTCCGTAGCCAATCTCCGATACCTCCAGGCCCGTCCTGCCGAGCGTTCTGTAGTTCACGCAGCCTCCATGTGTAGTCCTTGCCAGATGATTATTCCTCTTGTTACCACGAGCGGGGCATCGCGAAACCGTGAGTCGTATATAATGCTTGCATGCAGAAGGAGGTATAAGGGGTGCGGATACTCGACGAGCGCCGCGAGGCGCTGGTAGAGCGGGAACGGGAGCTTCTAGAGCGGCTGGTATCCTTCCTCAAGGACTTCGGTGCTCCCTCGGAGGACATTGATCTCGTCCAGCGAGCGCACCAGGACCTCGAGGAGTTGTTCTTGCTGGTCATCGTGGGCGAATTCAATTCGGGTAAGTCCGCGTTCGTCAACGCGTTGCTCGGGGCCGACATCTCCGAGGAGGGCGTCACACCGACAACGGACCGCATCACGCTGTTGCGTCACGCTGGCAAGCCCGTCGAGAAAGGGCGAAGCGACGGGGTTCTGGAGAAGGGGTATCCCAACGAGTTCCTGCGAGAGATCGCCATCGTCGATACGCCTGGGACCAACGCGATCATCCGCCATCACGAGGAGCTTTCCAGGGGCTTCGTGCCGAGGAGTGATCTGGTGTTGTTCGTCACTTCCGCCGAGCGGCCCCTCACTGAGAGCGAGCGCGGGTACCTCGAGCTCATCCGCGACTGGGGGAAGAAGATCCTGCTCGTCATCAACAAGGCCGACCTCCTGGCCGACGAATCGAAGGTCGAGGAGGTTCGCACCTTTGTGGACGGCGGCATACGTTCGGCCCTCGGCCTGACGCCCCCGATCTTTTTCGTCTCTGCTCTCCTTGCCCGCAAGGCCAAGGCGGCGACGAACGCCATGGAGCGTGACGCCCTCATGAAGGCCAGCGGCTTCGCGGAGCTCGAAAGCTACGTCGAGGACCTGCTCGATGAAGGTGGTAGGGTCCGGTTGAAGATGGAGAGCCCACTCGGGGTGGTCGACGAGCTGAACCGGCGTTACAGGGGAGCGGTGGACGAGCGCCTGGCGCTCCTCGAAGAGGACTTCAGGACCGCGGAGAACGTCGAGTCGCAGCTCGAACTATACAAGGAGGACATGGGCAGGGACTTCCAGGCGCGGATAGCCGAGATCGAGAACATAGTCTTGAAGATGAACGAGCGGGGCGATACCTGGCTGGAGGAGAACATCCGCTTCGCCAACATCCGCGAGCTCTTCCGCCAGGAGAAGGTGAGCGAGCGTTTCAAGCGGGAGGTCGTCGCAGATACCGAGGAACTCGTGGACGAGCGGGTGGACGAGCTCATAGACTGGATGGTCGACAGGAATCTCAAGCAGTGGCGCATGGTCGTCGAGTACGTCAACCGCCGCCGCCAGGCC
>JAJNDJ010000043.1 GCA_021156345.1 Rubrobacteraceae bacterium
GGTCCTTATAAGCCGCGTCTCCCCTGAGGTCGTCGTGAAGGTGGCGTTCGCCACGCTACTCATAGCCCTCGCCTACCCGACCGCCCGTGGCGGGGGCGAGTACGACAGTGATCGCAAGAATTTACCGCTCCCCCTGGTCATCCTGGCTGGTATCTTTATAGGGGCGCTCTCTGGGCTCGTCGGGGTCGGTGGCGGGGCGGTTATGGTCCCGCTGATGGTGCTTGGCATGGGGCTCACGACCAAGCGGGCCGTCTCTACGAGCCTCGCCGTCGTGATGGTCACGGGTATCGTAGGGGCGGCCGGCTACGTGGCGACCGGCTTCAGGGATGTGCAGGACCTGCTCAGCCTGCCGCCCCTCATTATCGGTTCCGTGATCGGCGCCCCCCTCGGGGTACGCATCAGGGACTGGCTTCCAGAGAGCGTGGTGCGGATAGGTTTCGGCGTGTTCATGGTGATCGTGGCCTTCCACCTCTACGGCAAGGCGCTCGGCGTATTTTAGGAACCCAGACTTTTTTTGAGTCATATCCGTCCCGGTGCGTTATCCTACTACTTCATGTCCGAGAAACCGTACTACCACGACCAGCAGTTCCAGACCTCCAGTGAAGAGCGTCGGCCGGCCACCAAGAAGAGTGGAGGGGCGCTCGAGTACCTGGTCATACTGCTCGTTTCTTTCGCTCTGGTCTTCGGCTTCGTCAGGCCTTTCGTCATGGAGGCCTTCTGGATACCCTCGGGCAGCATGATCCCGACGCTCGAGATCGGCGACCGGGTGCTCGTGAACAAGTTCATCTACCGCTTCACTGACCCCAGTCGCGGGGACATCATAGTCTTCGAGAGCGTCGACAACTCCAACGAGGATCTGATAAAGCGGGTCGTCGGACTGCCGGGAGACAAGATCGCTGTCAGGGGTGGCAAGCTCTTCGTGAACGGTGAGCCCCAAAGAGAACCATACACCAACAAGAAGCTTCCCGACAGGAGCTTCTACGCCAAGAGGAAGGTCCCGAAGAACCATGTCTTCGTCATGGGTGACAACCGCGGCAACTCAGCGGACTCAAGAGTCTTCGGACCACTGCCCGAGAAGAACATAGAGGGCGAAGCCTTCCTACGCTTCTGGCCACCGGACCGTATCGGATTGCTGTAGAGCTTGTCAGCACGCGCCCTGTCAGGCGCTAGTCAGCTTCTCCCAGTCTTCCTCTAATCGCCCGAGCGCCTTCACAAATTAGTCGGCCACCTCTCTAGACACCACCTCTCGTAAGAATCTAGTTTCCCTGGAAACGGCTCATACCGAAACCGCTTGAACAGTTTTCTATCGAGGCAGCGAACGCATGGGAGGTCCTCCCCAAAACGGCATTCCCGCGTAAGCGGGCATCCACTGCCACACCAGAGGTGTAGGCGCGATGGCGCTCTGCGTGGTGTCGTTAGTATTCACCCGCACTTGGTATCAGCCATCTCCGGTGGCCGTAAATCCACACCCAGGGGAGGGATTACGAACGAGGGAGCTCTTCGATCTCGATCCGCTCTATCCTGTCGCCCGGCTCCCGATCGCGCTGTGGGTCCCGCTCTCTTATGGCGACGACGACTTCCATACCATCGACTACCTCCCCGAAGACCGCATGCTTGTCGTCAAGCCACGGCGTCGCCACGTGCGTGATAAAGAACTGCGACCCGCCGGTATTCGGGCCTGCGTTCGCCATCGAGAGTACGCCAGGCCTGTCGTGACGCAGATCGGGATGGAACTCGTCAGGGATCCTGTACCCAGGCCCGCCTGTCCCCGTACCAGTCGGGTCACCGCCCTGGACCATGAAGTCCACTATGACGCGGTGGAAGGTCGTCCCATCGAAGTACCCGTCGCGCGCCAGGAAGACGAAGTTGTTGACGGTCTCAGGCGCCTCCTCGGCGAAGAGCCTCACCTTCACAGGACCCTTCTCGGTAACGAAGTTGGCGTAGTACTCGCGGCCAGGCTCTAGCTCCATCTCAGGTGCTCGGTCGTAGGTCTTGTTTGCCATCGAGATCCCCTTTTCGTCTTAACGTCGAAACCACATGCTACCGTATCCGGTGCACCGTTTTGGCAACGTCTACCCAGGACGCCACTCGTAAAGCCCGATCCTGCAATATTCCTCGAAGCCCAGCCTGCGGTAGACGGGGTAACCCATCTCCGAGGAACCGAGAACACTGATGGTGTAGCCGAGATCCCGCGCTTCTCGCAACGCCGCAAGAGTCACACCAGCCCCGATCCCGCGCCGCCTGGCACGCTCGACGGTGCAGACGAAGTAGATCCCCGCGACCCCAGCACCGAAGAAAGTCGTGGCCGTCGCCACCGGCTCACCAGCCAACCTCCCGAGATAGTGCCGCCAGGACCCTTCGAACCCTAACCTGCGATACATCTCCCCGACCCACTCCGCTTCGACGGGTCCCTCCCCGAAGCCCGAGCCCAGCGCCTCGACCCACGCCGCGAGCCCCGCTTCGTCGCGCACCCGCTCGACTACGAGGTTTTCCGGTACCTGTACTTCTTCTGGCAACCCGGAGAGGTCCACAGCCATCCCGATGTCGTCGCCGCCGTACTCGAAGCCTTGCGCGATGAGGCGCGCGCCGAGATCGGGCGGGCGCATCGAAGGCCCCAGGTGCCAGGAGCCGGGGACCCCGTGTGCCCGCATACGTTGCAGGGAGACTTCGATCTCCCCGTCCGCCTCGTCCTGGGTCAAATGGGCGTATACGACGCAGTTGTGGTAGTCGATGGGGGAGTTCCCGATGGCCCAACGCACCCGCCCATCGTTACGTTCCTCGGCCCCAGCCGCCCGTCCTAGCGCCATCAGGAACTCTGCGCCATTCTCCTCGATAGCCAGTGCCTTATCCAAGTCCTACAAAGGTTCCCGGATGTGGTTGAACCATCAAGATAGTAAACAGGACCCCATGACCTTTCCCAGAGCAATCGGGCTGCCTAGAGCCGCGGTGTGCGGAAGGTCAATCCTTCCACACATCGCTTTAGAGCGCGTAGTCGGCGTCTGCGGCTTCTTCGAGGTAGCGGGCGAGAAGCGTTATGGCGGCCTCGACGTCCGTGGCGCTCACCATCTCGTTCGGGGTGTGGACGTAGCGGCAAGGGATGGAGAGCGTGACGGCCGGGATGCCACCGTGCAGGCGCTGGACACCGCCCGCGTCGGTGCCGCCAGCGGGGAGGATCTCCATCTGGTAGGGGATGTTCTCGCGCTCGGCGATGGCACGGAGATGGTCGACCAACTTCGGGTGAGAGATGGAGTAGCCGTCCATGATCTTGATGGCCACTCCTTTGCCTAGTTCGGTTATGGTATTCTCTTTCCCGCCGCCAGGCACGTCCATGGCGAGCGTCACATCGAGGGCGACGACGACCGTAGGCTCCAGGGCCGAACCGCTGGCCTCGGCTCCGCGTAGGCCGACCTCTTCCTGCGAGGTGGCGGCAGCGAAGATGGTCGCCTGATGATCTCCCATAGCTCTCAGCGCCTCGTACATCACGAAGACGCCCACGCGGTCGTCCATGGCCTTGCCGACGTAGGTCTCCCCTACCTTCTCCAGGGTGCGGTCCATGACCACGTAGTCCCCGATGTCCACCTTCTCCTTGACCGTCTCGGCGTCCATGCCCAGATCGACGAAGAACTCGTCGGCCTTCGGCGGTTTCTGCTCCTCGCCTCGTGCCAGGTGAGGGGGCTTGCGCGCCGGCTGGAGCGCGCCGCGGAGCGTCTCGCCATCGGAGGTCGTTACGAGAACCCTCTGGGAGACCATGTTGGCGGGATCGTGGCCGCCCAGGGTCTGCAGGCGGATGAAGCCCTTGTCGTCTATGTGTTTGACGAGGTAGCCGATCTCGTCTGTGTGCGCGGCTACCATCACGCGCCCGTCACCGCTCCCCTTCTTCGTCCCGATAACGCTCCCAAGGGCGTCGGTGCTGACCTCATCTGTCAGAGAGCCAAGCTCCTCGCGCGCTATCTCGCGCTGCCGCTCCTCCCGCCCGGAGACACCGGGCGTCTCGATCAACCGCTTCAATAGAGCCTCGTTGAGTGTCATGTCATTCCCTTTCCTCGCCCTCGTAAGCCCAGTGAGCGTACCAGCAGCCCCGAAGACCGTCAAAACGCCTCCCGGACCACCGATTTGACGCTGAGGCCCAATCGGATCTCAGCTCAGGGAGCAGGATCCTCCACAAACTCACAAACAAGGACGGCTCCTCGGCGAGGCGGGATCATCGGATCGCGCACGTCCCCTGGAAGGATGGTCCTCTCAGCCACTGTGTGAGCGTAGTAACCAAACATCCATCTACAGGCAAGATGTATCCGGAAGGCTACTTCACGAGCCGCGGCGCGAGATCTCGTAGTGGAGATCCAGGAACCGGGCTCTCAAGATGGCGAACGCGTGGCGGGCTTGGAGCACGCCCTCCGAGTCCACGAAGACGTGTATAGTCTCCTCCATCGGCACGCACTTCACGCGCAGCGCACCATCGTCCGTGCGATGGATTCGGTAATATCCCGCTTCGCCGAAGCGCCGGCCGTCTGAAATGAGCGCGAAGGAGCCGTCAGGACCATTCTCCGGGCGGAAGATAGTCGTCGCCGATCCTCCTGGCAGCGGGTAGACGCCCTTGAAGAACCGCCCGCGCGCCCGCGGCAGCCCGCAGGTGGTATACAGGCCGGCGAGCATGGCCTCCCCGGTGGACACCGACCGCCTGAGCCATCCAGCATAGGGCGTCTCGTTCGTGAGCGGATCTTCGAGACAGATCAGCTCGTTCTTCATGGCTACGGCCGGAGTCGAGAGGGGTATATCGAACTGCCCGACGTTGTGGCCCACCAGGTAGATCAGAGTCCGCGGCGGGTGCTTGAACGGGCCGCTCCAGCCTATCTGCGCGAAGAGATCGTAGCGTGCCGTCCGCTCGTAGAAGTCTCGAATCTCGGAATGGACCAGAGAAGGATCGAACCGCTCTCCCGCCAGCGCGCAGAAGTCCGGCAGGAGTCCAGCATCATCGTCGTCCGTTACCGCATCGAGGCCGACTTCTCTCGCGTAACCTTCATAGAACTCAGCACCGATGTAATTGTTCCCGATAGGGCCTTCCAACCAGGGTGCCTCCGCGATCCTCACCTTCCGGCCCGTGGTGCTGACCCAACTCTGAATCGACCATTCCAATACGTTGCCGAGTCGGACTTCCAGAGCGTTGGGCCGCACCGTCCTGGTCTTTTGTTTCATGCATTCACCCTCTTTACGAGCCGAGCACCATGCCCATCGCCGCGTTCCAGAGTACATCTTGCCTACCCTGCGACTGTGTGTTCCGTGTTGCCTGGCTCGGGGCCACTCATCCCCACGTTCTCCAGGGTACCCGCCAGCCGGGAGAGGACACGGGTCATCGGCGGGAGCCGGAGCGCGGGCCGCAGGTACCGGAGCATCTCGCCGACGGAACCTACGAGCTCTCGGGTGGCACGAGCATCCTGCGTCTTGTCGTGGAACCAGTAGAGGATGATGGCGAGGTGTACACCATAGAGCACGGTAGCGAGCTCGCGAGCCTGCCGTTCGCGGGGCGCGTCGCTCGCGCTCCTCACTACCTCCAGGAACACGCCGCCCATCTTCTCACGCACCTCGGCAGTGCCCTCGGCAAGCGCTGAGGTCGAGGAGTTGGGGTCGAGCGCGCGGGTGAGGAGGGCGGCCAGTGGACCGCGATGGGAGGATACCTGATCCAGCTTGGCGAGCATCGCTGCCTCGAATCTCTCCGCTACCGTGCCCCCAGCCAGCCTATCCCTGGCCCACTCCTCGGACTCCTCAGCCAGCCGCGCGTACAACGCCAGCGCGAACTCCTCCTTGGACGCGAAATACCGGTAGGCGAGCCCCAGGCTGGCCCCCGCCTCCCGCGCCACGTCCCGCATCGTCGTCGCCTCGTATCCCCTGTCAGCGAACAACCCTAGCGCCGCCTCCAGAATCCGCCCCCTCGTGCGACGCGCCTTCGGCGTCAATACCCGCCCCAAAGATTCCTCCATCTCATCCTTTCGTAAAAATGAACGCGTTCATTTTCGAGATAATAGGGTAGTGGCATGAGGATGTCAAGCCTGGAGGCCGGTTCACTGCGTGAAGGAGACGGATTCTACGACGTTACCTGGGAGCGCAGGCTACCGGTAGGTGCAGCTACTCGGCCACCCGCGTTTCGCTTTGGAAGCGAACAAGGAGCTGACAGGCTGACAAGCGGAGGCGTCAGCCTGAGCGTGCTGAAACGCTGACCGGCACGGCTCGCCCTCTGCAATGTGCTTCAGGCTTGGCGCTCCTGGGTGCGGCTAGCTTCGAGCAGCTTGCCCGAGAGGTAGAGGCTGAGGCCGAAGTAGTAGACGAGGTAGAGGATGGAGAAGGCCAGAATAAGGGGGTCGGGGTCGGGCATCTGCCAGAGTATCGCTGCGTAGCTCGCGAGCCACAGGGTGGTGAGCGTCAGGGAGAGCTTGCGGAAGGCGACCGTGCGCGTCGGGTAGACGTAGCGGATCGGGACGAAGACCAAAAACGAGCAGGCCACTAGCACGGCGGCGAGCACCAGCGGGGCAGGATGGAAGACGATGGCGTAGAAGGCGACGACGTTGAAGTAGCTTGGGAAGCCGAGGAAGTAATGGTCTTCGGTCTTGGCGTCAACGCGGCAGAACTGGTAGCTGGAG
>JAJNDJ010000044.1 GCA_021156345.1 Rubrobacteraceae bacterium
GACTCCGGTCGCCCCGAGCCCGGTCGCTGTCTCCACCCAGTGGTCCGTCGGCGCCTCCATGACGTGCAACCCTGGCTTGCCGGAAGGGACCGCCTGCCCGTAAGCGAGGGTGTTCTCCACGGGACGATCCCCGAGCACGGCTTCCAGGTAAACCGGCGAAGAGAGGACCGCAGCCCTCTCGGGTACGACCACCGTCCCGCCTGAGTTCGCGACGGCGAGCGTTATCTGGGCGAGGCTTTGGGCAACTTCGTTCGAGACAGGACCAGAGGCGTACAGGCCTAGCCGCAAGGCTTCCGGGCCAGCGCTCTCGTATTGCAGCTCTCCCGCATTCTCCAGGATCTCGGCGAACCAGTCTTCGACTTTCGCGACCACGCTGTCTATGCCGCCGTCGAGCTGGACGCTCGCCCACCCAAAGCGATTCGGGTCGAGGCCAGCCTCTGTGAGGCGGTTTCTGAAGTAGTCGTTGTGTGTTTTCTCGCAGCCGTGCTCCAGGAGCAACCCGAACCTCACGGTGGGGCTGGCGAGGTATCCTAGAACGGTGCGGGAGTAGATGGTCTCGGCCGAGCCGGCGGAGACGCCGCAGCCCTCCGTGTGGGGCAGGGCGACGAAGCGGGTTACCTTGCCCTGCGTAGCACCGCTTTCGTTCAGCCGGTTGGCTATGCGGCGTGAGATCTGACCCGAGCAAAGGCTCGTAGGCATGATGAGCCCGACCTGATCCAGGACCGGCCCACGCCCACTCCTTATGGCCTCGAACGAGAACTCCACGTCAGGGACATCCTCACTTACGGGCAACGGCTCGCCGTCCGGTTCCTGCTCGTTTTTGAGCAAGTCCAGGTTCTCGTCGCTCGTCTGCTTCCAGTCGCGCCAGATGGAGACCTGGGAGTGGCCCGCACGCTCACCCACGGTCCTCTCGCCCGAGGCGGCTCTTAGTGTCCGCTCGAAAGTCTCGCGGCCAAGCTCTTCCATCGGGGTGCCGTCCAGGTAGGCGCCGGCGTTCACGTCCATGTCCTTGGAGAGGAGCTCGTAGCGGCCGGTAGTGGTGACGAACTTTATGGTCGGGACGAAGGGGAAGTTGGTAATGGAGCCATTGCCCGTGGTGAAGAAGATCATGTTCGCACCCGAGGCGACCTGTCCCGCGACGCTCTCCAGGTCGTTGCCTGGGCTGTCCATAAAGTAGAAGCCGCTCTCGTACATCCGCTGGGCGTACTCGATAATGCGGTCGATGCGCACATCGGGGTGCTTCTTCATCGCGGCCCCGATCGACTTGATGGAGATGTTGTAGAGCCCGCGGTAATTGTTGCCTCCAGACGGATTGTCCTCGGCGGTGTGCCCATGCCACGAGACGCGCTCCTTGAACCGCTCGACCGTAGAGAGGAAGCGCCGCGCGGTTTCGAGGTCTTTGACGTTCTTCAAGACGTAGTGCTCGGCCCCGATCAACTCGTCCGTCTCTGCCAGGTTGGCGATGCCGCCGTTCCTGACCACCTCCCTGCTCACCCACGCCACGAGCGGGTTCGCGGAGACTCCGGAGAAGGCGTCGGACCCTCCGCACTGGAGCCCTATCCTGAGCTGGGAAGCAGGCTCCTCGGTGCGCCGCGCCGCGTCGACCAACTCGAGCCAGCCCTGCACCACGGACTTGGCCTTTTCGAGGTCCCGCCTGAAGCTCCCCTCCAGGCTCATGTACTCGTGCGGCACATCGTCTGTCGGGTAGCCGTGCTCCTCCAGGTAAGTCCCGAGCATACTGTTCGTCACGGCCTCTTCACCACCGTGGTCGAGCACGAGCACGGCCCCAACGTTCGGGTTGACCATGAAGCCACCCAGGGTTCCCAGCAGCAGGTCCAGGTTGTTCGGTGTGCGCTCCTCCCCACCCTCCGTGTGGGCGACGCAGACTATGCCGTCTACGTTCTCGTATGCGTCGGCGACGCCGTTCATCTCGAGCTCCAGCGCCCTGACGAACCCGGTGAGCCTCGAGGTAACACCCATCACGACTATGTAGTTACGCGTCCCGACGCCCCTACCTGCACCGCGTCTATAACCCATGAAGGTGCGCGGCTCGTCGTGCAGGGGGACCTGCTCTCCGGGGCGGAAATGCTCCTCGTCGATGGCGTAGGGCTGGAGTTCGGCGTCGCTGAAGTTCGGCTCTTCGGGCAACTTCAGGCCGGCCACGTCCTGCCCTCCCGGGACGCGCCCCCCGCCCTGATCGGAGGTCCCTTCAGGATCCTCGTCTTCGCCGCGTTCGGGCGAGACCCGCAAACGCTCACGTAGAACGCGCAGTATCTTCTCGTTGCACGCGTAATCGCCGGGCGCGATGTCCCTCATTGCGCGCCCGAAGCGGAGACCCCAAGAGAGCAGATCCTCCCCTTTTGCTATCGGCTCGACGGCGAAGCGGTGTCCTTCGAGGACCGTGTGGCCGACCGTAATCTCCGAGCCTTCACGGGATACGCGCGTCCCCGCCTCCAGCCTCCGGGTCGCCATAGCCACGTTGTCGCCAGGCGCAGGGAGGCGTCCGACCTCCCGAAAATCCCATACTCGTTCTTTCACAGCAATGCCTCCGTCATCATCTCAAAATACGTTCTCCCTACGAGTGTATCTTGCCTCACTGATGGGGATGGTAACCAGCAGGACGCGTGCCAGGAGGCGTCGGAGGTCCTGTGGAGCGGCGGGCGAGACGCCTGTTGTAGACGTTGGCCATGTTCTCGGCCCACTCCCGGGCCGGGAAATTCCCGTCTTTGTCGAAACGGGCAAGCCAGTCTTCTGGGTCGCCGGCCCTGACGACGAGGAAAGCCCCTTCTTCCTCACGCACGGCGAGTCTGCCGGCCATCGCCTCCTCAGTCTCGCGTTCCCACGTCACCAGCTCATCCCACCTCTGTTTGCAGACAAATCCTGTAGCCGTGGTTTACAAAGCAAGTGACCTTCTTTGTAAACTGCACTAGAGCCTGACCTTGACCTTGCCGTCCTCGGCGACTACCTCGTAGGAGCGGAGGGTGATGTTCGGGTAAGCGAGGCACCTCCCTGTCGGGACGTGGTATTCGAGACCGTGCCAGGGGCAGGCTACGATCTCGCCCTCGTTCACCCACTCGAACTTCCAGTCGTTCTCGCTCCTAGCGACAAGGGTGCCAAGGGGCGGCTTGCCCTCGCACAGGGGTCCCGTCTGGTGAGGGCATACGTTAGGAAGGCCGTAGAGCTTGCCGCCGACGTTGAAGACCCCGATCTCACGCCTCCCGACCTTCACGACCCTGTGAATTCCTACCGGAAAGTCCGAGAGGTCCCCGACGACGTGCTCCTCGCGCCTGCTACTCATCGCAGGTCGAGGCGGTTGCCGCCGGCGTCGATGTTGAAGAGTCTCAGGGCGTTCTCTCCGAAGACTTTGCGCCTGACCTCGTTGGTAAAAGGGATCTGGTGCACCTTCGATGGGTGGTCGAAGTCGTGGTGCGGCCAGTCGGAGGCGAAGATGGTGTTGTCCTCTCCGTCGTACAGGTTCATCATCGTCACCAGGTCGGAGAGGTTCTCAGGCTCCTCGACGGGTTGGGTGGCGAAGTACATCTTCTTCAAGTAGGTGCTCGGTTTGTCTTCGAGGAAAGGGACCTCGCGGCGGCGCTCGATATATTCCTTGTCCATCTTGTGCATCAGGAAAGGCACCCAGGAGATGCCCGCCTCGGTGACGGCGACGCGGAGGTCGGGATACCTTACCGGTACGCCGGTGGTGATCATGTGCACTATGTTCGCCATTATCGAGAAGGTGTGGCTACAGATATGCCGCCCGAACTCAGTCTCGAACCCTTGCGTGTTGAAAGGGAAGACGGGATGGATGACGGTTACGCTGTGCATGAGTACGGGCAGGTCCGCGCTTTGGGCGGCGTCGTAGATCGGATCGTACTGCCTGTGTCCCCAGAGACGCTCGAGCCCTGCACAAGGTAGGAACACCCCGACCATGCCAGGCTCTCCGGCATATTTCTGTATCTCTCTGGCCGCGTCCACGGGGTTTTGCGGGCAGGCGAGGATGCAGCCGAGCAGGCCGTTCTCGGGCGAGCACCACTCTTCGAGGAGCCAGGCGTTGTAGGCGCGGGCCAGGGCCGAAGCGTAGTCCACCTGTGAGATCACCGCTAGTTTCAGGAAGTGGTCGGGGAAGAGGACACCGATGTCCACGTGGATCTCGTCGAGCTCCTCGCGCATCTGGGCGGCGGAGTGGACCATGCGGGTGCCTTCCTGCCCTGACGGGAACTTCGCCTCGTACACCGTAGTCCCTGGCGAGAAGCCCGGGATGTCCAGGTAGAACTCCTTCGCGTCCTTTATGGTCTCAAGGGCCTTCCGCCAGGGCATCTCGCAATAGGGCATGATCGC
Organism: Rubrobacteraceae bacterium; assembly: GCA_021156345.1. The sequence continues at coordinate 4,339 of JAJNDJ010000044.1, forward strand.
CTCCGGCGACTCATGGACGTGCACGTCGCAGTCAACGACGAATATGTCCTCCAGCCTCTCCTTGCGTTCTGTTCTCTCTGTTACGGCCTCGCCCACGGTTCCTCCCTGATTCCGTCTCTAGCGCATCATCCAGCCGCCGTCGATACCGATGGTCTGGCCCGTTATAAAGGAAGACGCGTCAGAAGCAAGGAACGAGACGAGGTTGCCGACATCTTCCGGCGTGCCGCGGCGCTTGATGCTCTGCTGCTCGAGCACCCAGCGGTTGTAGCCTTCCTGGTCGGGGTGGATCTTCTCGGCGTCAGTGGGGAAGGCGCCTGGCGCTATGGCGTTCACGTTGATGCCGTCAGGGCCGACCTCGCGGGCGAGCGTGCGCGTAAAGCCGACGATGCCTCCCTTCGAGGATACGTAATCGAGCAAGAGCGTCCACCCGATAAAGAAGGTAATGGAGGCCACGTTCACGATGTTACCGCGTCCCTGCTCCTTCATAAGGGGATAGACGGCCCGCGCGCACAGGAAGTAGCCTTTGAGGTTCACGGCCATCACCCTGTCCCATTCTTCCTCCTCGATCTCCGTCCACGCCCGTCTCGGGTAGATGGCGGCGTTGTTGACGAGGATATCCACCCTGCCGAGCCCGCGCGCGACCTCAGCGGCCATGGCCTCCACCGAACGCCGGTCCGAGATGTCGGCCTCCACGGCCATGGCGCCGGCACCGGCCGCTTTGACTACATCCGCGACCCTCTCCGCCTTCTCACGCGAGACGTCGACCGCGGCAATGGCCGCGCCGTCCGAGGCAAGCCTAGCGCAGATGCCCTCGGCGAGGCCCCCGCCCCCGCCCGTCACGATAGCGACCCGACCCTCCAGAGGACCTGCCACCAGAACCAACCTCCTAGACCGAACCGCTAACCTTCACCTACCGACGATGATATACGCCTCGTGGAAGCGCAACAACAAAGCCCGAACCCCTGCGGGCTCCGGCCGTTTCAGAGACTCGTGCCTGGCGCTGGATTCAGGATCTAAGCAGCCGCCGCACGAGGATAGAGGCCAGGATGGTCGAGGTCGCGGTCGTCGCTCCCTTGAGAAGCGCCTCTATGGCGTCGTCTTTGATGCCACGCTCATCGGGTATGTCTATGAGCCTGTCGGTGATGTACTGGGTGATGAGGTAGGCTATCGCGGCTGCCAGTATGGTTACGATCCGCTGCTGCATCGCGTCGTTCATACGCTCCCTTCGGCCTTTTGCGGTCTGCTCTGGTCGGTACCCACGATAGGCTCTGCGAAAACCACGCGGGTTCTGGTCTTCGAGTCCGGCCCGGCAGCTCTCACGCGCTCTCGTCTTTCAGGAGTTTCAGGTAGAGGCACCTGGTCTCCGGCGAGGGTGACGTACCGTATTCTTGTTCGAGTATCTGCTCGCACATCTTGTACTGGTGCAGCGCCCTGGCCCGCAGGCCGAGGCGGGCGTAGCACTGCATCAGGAGGCGGTAGCTATCTTCGTGGCAGCGATCCTTCTCCAGTACCCTGTAACAAGCGCGGATGCTCTCCTGGTGTTGCCCGACCTCCATGTAATGGATGGCCAGCCGGTCCAGAATATCCATGTAGGCGTTGGCCAGCCGCTCACGCTCGACCATGGTCCAATCCTCGTACAGGTCCTCTATCAGGTAGTCGCCCCGATACAGTTCGATGGCCTTCTCGTACTCGATGGCCGCCTCCAGCTTCTTAAGGTCCTTCTCCAGTCGACGCCCTCGCTCGTGGTGTTTATCGAAGTCGTCTACGTCCATTGTCACCCTGACGTCCTGAGACAGACGATAGTATCCATCCTCGAGGAAGACGTAGTTCATGGAGACGGAAGACGAACATCCGCTCAATAGCTTGCGCAGGCCGTGGACAGCGGAGTTAAGGGACCACCGGGCTTTCTTGAGGTTGGACTCGGGCCACAGCCAGCCCATAAGGTGATCCTGGGAGACTGGACGGGTATGGTTGGCCAGCAGGTATTTGAGTATGGTCAGCGATTTGCCGTTACGGCCTAGGGGCATGGTCTCACCATCGCAGAGCATCTCGAAGTGTCCGAATAAACGCACCTGCAAAGTAGGCTGAACAGCGGCGGAATGTTCTCGCTGGACCGTCTCCTCGACCGTCCGCCGCACGTCTTCGGGGGCGGCACCACGGGCCGAGAACGCGCTGACTATGGACCCGTCGAGCCGGCGTAGGGTCAATATGTCCGGATCTCTTTCCAGATAGTAACCCGTCGGCAAATCTAACGATGATCTCTGCATGTCTATCTCCAGATCGCTGCTCAAAGGCTTGGCTCGCCCGAAACCACCACATACCAGGTTCAGCTTATAACAGTTGTGGGGGTGTCCGTATCACTCAAATGAGTGATTTTTCCTCCGTTTGGAAAATAATATGGTAGAGACGCCGGTCGGGCAAATCGCCTTCCGGTACACGTCGCTAACCGGCGGAATCGGCCTGACGGTCGCCGGGAGCGTATACGACTTCCAGAAGCGCCCTTACGATACGGGG
>JAJNDJ010000302.1 GCA_021156345.1 Rubrobacteraceae bacterium
CCTGTTGCTTGGGATTGGCCTCATCCTCTATGGCGTGAACGTCCTGGTGAAGAGAAGCCTAGGGGAACCTCTGGAGCGCGGGGAATAGCCCGACACCCAAAAGCTTCCCTGATGGCCAAAGAGGTCTGTCGCCTGGCCGAGATCTTGCGCCGCCGGGCCAATTACTACCGGCGGCGCTTCCTCTATTCTAAGGTGGGCCCTACGAGAGCCGCCAACGGGAAGGACCCTGGCTGAGACCTTCGTACTTCAACGAAATCTTTGACGAAACCGGCTCGCTCCGTAGGTCGTACGAACCACTCCGCGACCTCTACCAGAGCCTGGGGGAAGACGAGCTCGCATTGAGGACAGCGCGTGCCAGGGAGACGCTCGGGGAACTGGGGGCCACCTTCCCCGTCGACGGGGCTGGAGATTCGGAGCGTCTGCTGCCCGTAGACTGGACACCCCGGATCATCGCCGCGCAAGAATGGCAGACGTTATCCGAAGGTCTCTTGCAGCGGGGAAAGGCGATCAACGCCTGGCTGCAGGACGTGTACGGCCCGGGCCAGGACCTCGTTCCCGAGGAGATCTTGCGCGGCAGCGTCTTCTACTTGCCCCACGAGCTGTCTGGTGGCTCCCCTCCTGTCCATGTGTACGGGCCTGACGTTGTCCATCTCGCTTCGGGCGAATACGTCGTGCTCGAGGACAACGTGCGTGTGCCGAGCGGTGTAGCCTACTCCGAGGCCATCAGGCGGGCAGGGAGGGAGGCGATGCCTGAGCTCTACGGCGCCTACAGGGTTATGGAAATCTACTCTTACTACGACCGGCTGCGGGAGACCTTCGAGCTCGCGGCCCCCGAGGGGGTCGAGGAGCCAGGCGTGGCCGTGGTGACCCGCGGGGCCGGCGACCCTGCGTTCTTCGAGCACCGTAGGATCGCAGAGGCTTGCGGTATAGCGATCATGACGCTCGCTGAATGCCTGGTCTCGGAAGGGTTCCTCTACGCGCGCGCAGACGGCCGGAGGATCGACGTGATCTACCGCCGCTTCGACGAGGACTACGTCGATACGGATCTTCCCGGGCTAAAGCGGGCCTACCTGGAAGGAAACGTTGGCTTCGTCAACGCTCCGGGTGTGGGCGTCGCAGACGACAAGGCTATCTTCCCCTACGTGCCAGCCATGATCGAACACTACCTGGAAGAGGCTCCGGTCCTTTCTAACGCGCCTACCTACTCGCTCGCGGAGGAGGAGACCCGCGCCGAGGTCTTCGAGCGGTTGCCCGAGATGGTCGTCAAACCCCGCGAAGGCTACGGGGCACAGGGACTCGGGCTTTCGTGTTGCCAGCCATCGACTACCTCATGCCGGGTGGCCTCACCCGAGTCGCTCAGCCTGGTACCCGCGTCGTCAACTCCACGGCAGGCGGCAGCTCCAAGGATACGCTGGTACTGGAGGAATAGAGCGGTTTCAGGCAACAGGCTTGCGATTCCTGATGCCTGGCGTGCGGAAGGTCCTGTGATCTCATATCAATTCAGGTTGTAGAGTTCTCCGAACTTGGCTCTGAGGTAGCGGAGGTATGGAGCTGCGTCAGGGGGACTGCCCGTGGCGTGTTCGATCAGGTGGTCTGGCTCGTGCTTCTTCCCGTGGCGGTGTACATTCTGCCGAAGCCATCCGAGGAGTGTGCCGAACTCGCCTTGCTCCATCTCGGGGAGGATCTGGGGCTGCTCCCCGACAGCGGTTTCGAAGAACTGGACCGAGAGCACGTTACCGACGGTGTAGGCCGGGAAGTACCCGAAGTATCCGAGGGCCCAGTGGGTGTCTTGCAGAACGCCGAGCGCATCGTTCTTGGGAACGAGGCCCAAATACTCAGCCATCTTCGCGTTCCACGCTTCAGGGAGGTCGGCGACGGCGAGGTCGTCCTCGAAGAGATCCACCTCGAGCTCGAAGCGCAGGAGGACATGGAGGTCGTAGGTGAGCTCGTCCGCCTCCGTCCTTATCTCCGACGGCCTGACGGCGTTGACGGCCCTGTAGAGGGTCTCGACGTCGCCAGGGACGCCAGGGAAGGCGGCCCGCAGCCTGGGGTGGAAGTGGGACCAGAAAGGCCTGGAGCGGGCGACCAGGTTCTCCCACAGGCGCGACTGGGACTCGTGGACGCCCATCGAAACGCCACCGGCGAGTGGCGTGCGGGAGTAGGCGGGGTCAATACCCTGCTCGTAGAGGGCGTGGCCGGCCTCGTGGCAGGTGGCGAAGAGTCCGACGGAGATCAGCCCAGGGTCGAAACGGGTCGTGATCCTTACGTCACCTGGACCGCCGAAGTTGATACAGAACGGGTGGGCCGCCCTGTCCTGGCGACCCCTGCTCCAGTCGTAGCCGAAGCTGGAGATAACGTCGCGTCCGAACTCCTCCTGGGTGGCCTCGTCGAAGTAGCCCCTGAGAGGCGCGGTGCGGTCCTCCCCGAGACTTGCCCCGACGTCGCGTACGAGCGGGACTATCCCTGATTTGAGCGCATCGAAGATGCCTCGCAGCTGCTTTGTGCTCGCGCCGGGATCGTAGCGGTCGAGCATGGCGTCGTAGGGATGCTCGTCGACCAGGTAGCTTGCCTCCTCCTGTTTGAGCGCCAGTACGCGCTCCATATGTGGCGCGAACAGGGACCAGTCGGAGTTTTGCCGCGCCTGGATCCAGGCTGGCTCGGCGAGCGCCGTCGCGCGCGATGTCTCGGCCACCAGGCGTGCAGGCAGCGTGCTCGCCCGATCATACTCGCGTCTGGCGAGGCGCAGGAGTGCGGCTTCGTCGGAGCCTGGCTGCCGCTCGCCGGCGCGTTCGAGGAGCTCTCCGGTCTCGGGCGAGACGAGCATTTCGTGGGCGAGACGGGCCAGGCTAGCGAGTTGCTCGGCGCGGCCGCGCACGCCGCCCTCGGGCATGTAAGTCTGCCTGTCCCAAGCCAGTACCGAGGCGGCGGAGTAGACGTCGCTTATCGTGGCCAGGCGTTCTTCGAGGGCCTGAAAGGTTTCATCCGGTCGCGCGGTGATCACGTGCGCCATACTAGCATCGCCGGTCGGGCCCTTTCTGGCTTGTGGCATCAGGGGAAT
>JAJNDJ010000045.1 GCA_021156345.1 Rubrobacteraceae bacterium
GGAAGACGCCGCCCTGGCCGAAGAGCTGCTCGCCGACGAGAAAGAGCGGGCCGAGCACGTCATGCTCGTCGACCTCGGGCGCAACGACCTCGGGCGCGTAAGCGAGATCGGCTCGGTCGGGCTGGAGAGCTTCATGGAGATAGAGCGCTACTCGCACGTCATGCACATCGTCTCGACCGTCGAGGGGGATCTCCGCGAGGACCTGACGGCCCTCGACGCGCTCGCGGCGGCCTTCCCCGCAGGGACCGTCTCCGGTGCGCCGAAGGTGAGGGCCATGGAGATCATCGACGAACTCGAGAGCACCCGCCGCGGTCCTTACGCGGGCGCCACAGGCTACTACGGCGTCGACGGCCGCCTCGACACCTGCATTACGCTCCGCACAGCACTCCTCAAAGACGGTATCGCTTACTTCCAGGCAGGAGGCGGCGTCGTCGCCGACTCGGTACCCTCGCTCGAGTACGAGGAGACCCGTAACAAGGCGCGGGCGATGGAGCGGGCGCTCGAGGTCGCCCGCTCCCGCGAGATGTGGCTGTAGCGGCGAGACCGTAGGGCCATCGTTCAGCTATACTTTCTCCGCCATGTTGGGGATTCTTCTCGTACTGTTCGGTTATATTCTCGGCTCCGTGCCGACCGGGTACCTGGTCGGTCGGGCCCTCGGCGTGGATGTCCGGAAGGTAGGCAGCGGGAACATAGGTACGGCGAACGTGCTGCGGGCCGCTGGGAAGTGGGCCGCCGTTCTCACGCTCGCTGGCGACATGCTCAAGGGTCTCGTTCCCGTGGTGGTCGCCAGGCTCTCCGTGCAGAACGAGTGGCTCATCGCCGCCGTCGCTTTCGCGGCGGTGATCGGGCACTGCTGGCCCGTCTTCCTGCGCTTCAAGGGCGGGAAGGCCGTCGCCACGGGCGCAGGAACGACCATAGGGCTCGCGCCACTGATCGGGCTCTGCCTCTTCGCCTTCTGGTGGGCGGTCGTGCTCCTTAGCCGCTACACTTCGCTCGGCGCCATAGCCGTCATGGTCATAAGCCCCGTGGTGTTCTGGCTCTCAGGCCAGCCGCTCCCTTACGTGCTCTACACCATAATTGGGGGGGCGCTCGTCCTGTGGAGGCACAGGGAGAACGCGCGGGCCCTCCTGAACGGTACGGAGAGGAAAGTAGGCCAGCGGGCAGAGGAGGGCAACTAGTTGCTCGGCGAGGCATACAAGGACAAGAAGATACTGCTTACGGGGGGGACCGGCTTCCTCGGGACTGCGCTGATCGAAAAGGTTCTGCGCTCCATCCCCGACCTCGGGCGCCTCTACCTCCTCGTCAGGGCCTCCCGCGGTAAGAGCGCGGCAGATAGGTTCGAGAGGGATGTGCTCGGTGCCACGGCCTTCCGCGGCCTGCGCGAGAAGCTTGGCGACGACTTCGACGACCACGTCTCGAAGAAGGTCCGTGTTCTGGAGGGCGATGTACACGCGCCTTCGCTGGGGCTTGGCGACGAGGACCTCACCGAGCTCTCGCGCGAGGTGGACGTCGTGATCCACTCCGCAGCTTCGGTCATTTTCGATGCGCCGCTCGACGCCGCGGTCGACTCGAACGTCCGCGGGACCCTGGGGCTCCTGAAGCTCGCGCGCTCCTGGGAGAAGAGGCCGCTGTTCATACACATCTCCACGGCTTACGTGGCGGGGACCAGCAAGGAAGACGCGCCAGAGGCGCCGCCAGGCCCGTCCTCGCCGAACGGGACGACCCTCGACGCGCGAGAGGAAGTTCTCGGCCTGGAGGCGGTGGTGGCCGAGGTGGATGAGGCTTCGCGGGAGCGGTCGCTGCTGAGGCGCTTCGAGACGGAGGCGAGGCGTGAGCTCGGTATGGTCGGCGAAGAGGAAGAGGTCGCAGGGAGGGTCGACCAGCTGAGGCGCGCCTGGATGCGCGACCGGCTCGTCGAGCGGGGAACCAGGCGGGCGCGAGAATTGGGTTGGAACGATGTCTACACCTTCACCAAGTCACTCGCGGAGCGGATGGTGGTCGCAGAACGGGGCGAGACGCCGCTCGTCATAGTGAGGCCTGCCATCATAGAGAGCAGCTACAGGGAGCCCTACCCTGGTTGGATCCAGGGCACCAGGATGGCCGACCCCATAATCATGGCGTTCGCGAAGGGCATCCTGCGCGAGTTCCCGGGCAACCGGGCGTCCCATCCAGGTGCCAGAGTGGTCCTTCCCCGGCCGCAGACGGGTCGAAGGGCTGCTCAAGATGGAGCTTGCCGCCCTCAAGGTGGCCGGCATTCTCGCCGCGCGTATGCCTGAAGGCCATATGGCTTCAGACGCGCGGCAGAGGATCGCACGCGCCGAGAAGCGCGCCAGGATGAGCCTTTACTACAGTCACATCTACGGCGCCTACGCGAACATGACCTCGACCTTCGCGAGCTCTCGCACGGAGGCCCTCTACACAGCCCTCCCGCCAGAGGACCGCGAGGAGTTCCCGTTCGACATCGCTGACATCGACTGGCGGGCGTGGATGCAGGGAGCGCACCTGCCCGCGCTCACCACCCGCCCGAGCCGGAAAAAACGCAAGAAGGCGACGGCCGAGATGCCTGGCGAGGTAGCGGCGATCTTCGACGTTGACGGCACCATAGTGGGATCCAACGTGGTCTCTTACTTCGCGTGGCTCAGGATGAGGGAGCTTCCTGCGGCCTTGCGTCCGCTCTGGCTCGCCGGGTTCCTTACCAAGGTCCCTTATTACTGGGGACTGGACAAGGTCAGCCGCGCCCACTTCAACCGCGCGTTCTACAAGAACTATGCGGGCTGGAAGCCGTCCCGCGCCAGGCACCTCGGGCAGGAGAGCTTCGCCGGCTTTACCCTGGATCGCATCTTTCCCGAGGCGTTGCAGCAACTAAGAGACCACAAGGCCGCAGGCCACCGCGTCGTCTTGCTCTCCGGCGCGCTTGACTTCCTCCTCGAGCCGATGAAGGATCTCGCCGACGATGTCCTCTGCTCCACGCTGGCCCAGGAGAACGGCGCCTACACGGGAGAGCTGACGGGCGCCCCCGTTGCTGGCGACGCCCGCGCCAGGATGCTGGCCTCCTTCGCCAGGCGCCGAGGCCTCGACCTCTCTCGCTCCTACGCTTACGCTGACTCCATCTCCGACCTACCCATGCTCGAGGCCGTCGGCAACCCCGTCGCCGTCAACCCGGATCGGCGCCTCGGGACGGCCGCGAAAGCCAGGGGATGGAGGGTCGAGCACTGGGACAAGAACGGCGTCGCGGACGGCATGGCCAAGAAGATCTAGGTTGCACGCCCTCGTCTACCGAAAGTCCATCCCGCGCTACGTCTTGATGCGCGCCGGCTCGAAGCGGATAAAGTCCCTCGAAACGAGCCGCTTCTCCCCGCTCCAACTGGAAGACGCCCCCGACCCCGGGCTACCGACCCCACAATGGGTACGCGTTAAGCCGCTCCTCTCCGGTATCTGCGGCTCGGACCTGGGAACGCTCTCCTCGGAAAACTCGCCTTACTTCTCCCCGATAACCTCTCCTCCCTTCGTGATGGGCCACGAGGTCGTCGGTGAGGTAGTCGAAGACAACTCCGACTTCCGCGCCGGCGAGCGGGTCGTCCTGGAGCCCGCCCTTGGATGCGCCGTCCGCGGCATAGACCCGCCTTGCACTTACTGCGTCTCGGGACGCCACGCCCTGTGCCTGAACGTGGCCAGGGGGGACGTAAGCCCTGGCATCCAGACGGGTTTCTGCCGCGACACCGGCGGTGGCTGGTCACAGGGCACACTCGTCGCCCACCCATCGCAGCTCCACCGCGTACCCGACGTAGTACCCGACGAGTCAGCCGTCGCGATCGAGCCCCTCGCCTGCGCCGTTCACGCCGTGCTCGGAGCCGTCCCGGCCCCCGGCGACACCACCCTGGTCATAGGGGCCGGTAGCGTCGGCCTCTTTACCGTCGCGGCCCTGAGATACCTCACAGACGCAGGCCCCATCATCTGCGTCGCCAAGCACGAGCGACAGAGGGACGAGGCGCTTCGTCTTGGGGCGACCGAGGTCGTCCACCCCAAAGAGACCTACTCGAAACTCCCCGAGATGCTAGGCACGGCGTCCTACAAGCCCGAGCTCGGCAAGCCGGTCGTCATGGGCGGAGCTGGCAAGGTCTTCGAGTGCGTAGGCGCACCAGGTACCATGGAGGACGCGCTCCGCCTGGCGCGCCCTGGCGGTGAGGTCACGCTCGTCGGCATGCCCGGCGCGAAGAGCACACTGGACCTGACCGCCCTCTGGTTCAAAGAAGTCCGTCTCGCCGGAAGCTACGCCTACAGTATCGAGAACTACAAGGCAAAGGAGACGAGCAGCTTCCAACTCGCGCTCAGCATCGCCCCCAAGATAGAACTACAGACTCTCGTAGGTCCCAGCTTCCGACTCGATTCCTACAAAGGGGCCATCGCAGCCGCCCGCGCAGCAGGAAGCGAAGGACACATCAAAGTAGTCTTCGACAATAGGAGCTAGTCAGCATGCCAGCATTTAAGCACGCCGCCAGGCTTCGCCAGGCGGCTCGTCAGCCGCTCAGCTATATGTGGTGGGGGACTCGTCCGCTTGAGAGAATGCCGTAAGAGCACCTACTCATCGAGATGCGGCTCCGACCGCGAAACTTGAAAAGCCGAATTGCTGACAAGCGGAGGCAACGGGCCGGAGCGTGCTGACTAGCTGATATGCTGCGACCGAAGGGAGCAAAATGACCCGACCAGGCATCACGACCATTTTGGAGAGGAACAGCCCCCCGATGTGGTTCTACGCGGGGGACAGGTTCCACTACGAGAAGCTGCCTGAGGGGACGCGTGTGATCTACCCGCCAGGACCTTCTCGACCGCTCGCCGAACCTGGCGTCGCCATAGAGCGTGCGCTACTCGAACCGATGGGCATGGAGCCACTACATGAGCTCCTCACGCCGGGTATGAAGCTGACCATCGCCTTCGACGACCTCTCGATACCGCTGCCACCGATGCGCAAGCCCGATGTTCGTCAGCAGGTTATAGAGAAGGTACTGGAGAAGGCCGCCGCCAAAGGTGTCGAGGACATCCACCTCATCGCGGCCCTCGGTCTCCACCGCAGGATGACGGAAGCCGAGCTCAGGCATTGCCTGGGGAGCAGGATCATGTCCCGCTACTACCCGGATCGGCTCTATAACTACGACGCCGAGGACCCTGAGGGGAACGTCATGATCGGCGAGACGGAGTTGGGCGAAGAGGTCAGCGTCAGCCGCCGCGTCGCCGAGAGCGACCTGCTCGTCTACGTGAACGTGAACTTCATCCCTATGGACGGTGGGCACAAGTCCGTGCACACAGGCCTGGCCCCCTACTCCTCCATCCGCCATCATCACACCCCGAAGATGCTGGCCAACACCCGCTCCCTGATGGACCCACCGAACTCCGCCATGCACGCCTCCATAAATCGGATGGGCAAGCTCTTCGACGAGAACGTCAAGGTCTTCCACATAGAGAGCACCCTGAACAACCAGACCTACCCCGCAGCTTTCGATTTCATGGCGAAACCCGAGTACCAGTGGAGCATGCTAACCAAAGCCAACTTCCTCGCTACCCACAAGGCCACGCAGACGATGCCGCTGGAAGCCGCCAGGCGCATCTCTCACTCCATAAACGCTCCGCACCGGGTGACCAGCATACAGGCGGGCGCCACCGAGCCCGTACACGCGGCGACCCTGAAGGACAACTACAGGCAGATGGTCGTCCCCGCCGAGGGCCAGTCGGACGTGCTCCTGTTGGGCATCCCTTACCTCGGACCCTACAACGTCAACTCCATCATGAACCCTATCCTCGTCTTCAATATGCTCCTCGGTTACCTCTTCAACCTCTACAAGGGCAGACCACTGGTGCGCGAGGGAGGCGTCCTGATCGGCACCCACCCCATGCCGGCCAACTTCAACAAGCTCCACCACCCGAGCTACATAGACCTTTGGAACGAAGTCTTCCCCGAGACGAACGATGTCCACGAGATCCACCACCGCTACGAGGAGAAGTACGCTAACGATCCCTGGTACCGTACCCTCTACCGAAACTCCTACGCCTACCACGGCGCTCACCCTTTCACAGTCCTCTACTGGGCAGCCCACGCCCTCGACCACCTCGGCGGCGTCATACTGGTAGGCGGCGACCCCCAGACCACAAAACGTATGGGACTCGGACGGGCCGACAGCGTAGCCGAAGCGCTCCAGATGGCCCAGGACAGTGTTGGCCCGAACCCAAGCACGACCTACATGCACATCCCGCCACTCTTCATGTGCGAGGTGAGCTAGGGCCCGCGTCGTTACCAGCTTCGCACCACTACGATGTCAGCGTGCTCTCAACTGCCACAGCGGGTCGTCTTCGAGGTGGATGTTGTTGACCTGTAACCAGTGCCTCTCGGCGGTGTCGCCCCACTTCTGCCAGGGCCGTGTCAGGCCGACGCTCAGGATCGCCTCGACGCCTGACTTGAGCCGCTTTTCCACGCTGGCAACGAGGTCCCGGCGGGGTGTTCGCCCGTCTCTTTCGTAAAGCCGCAGGTCGTTCACCGAGAGGTCGACGGAGGGCATCAGGTAGTCGAGCACCAGCCTGACCGTGCCCCTGTGATCGACGTACAGCCACGGTTGTTTCTCCGGCCTCAGGCAGCCAAGTGAGGCGCGACCTTCCCCAACGTCAACCGTGCCGCTTTCGTCCCACAGCTCCAGCGCGGATCCGAAGATCTCCACCAGACTCTCCTGTGCCATCCCATCGAGGGCTTCCCAGTAGTCTTCAGGGTCTTCGTCGAAGAGCCATCGCACGCTCGATGGATCGAAGCGATGGTCCTCGAGTTCGGGAGCGCGTCCGGCGTGCATCGCCCGCCCAAGGTCCACGACGGACCCGATGTCGAAGGGTCCGTCATTTGTACTTAGTAGATCAATCGTGAGCCTGCCCCGGTGGAGGACCGGGCGGATGTGGCGCGGCGTCTTCACGTCCACGCCCGCCACGCAAAAGTAGCCCGGCTGCATCCGTGTCAGGTGGTTTACGAGTATCTGCAAGATCCTTACAGGTGAACGGCCCTGATCCCCTCCCATTCCAGGTCCAGGTACTCCAGGACCAGACGCCGGTGGCAATGCTCGGGCTCGGCCTCGCTGCATAGCAGCACCGTCGGAACGTCGAAGAGGTCTCTTTCCAACGTTTCCTCGACCCTGCGCTCCCGCAGGAGATCCAGGAACGCCCTCTCGTAGTCAGGCCATCCGCCTCCTTTCCTGTAGGCGTCGAGGATCTCGCGGGTCGGGGCCAGTCTGGGCTCGTGGAAGTACTCCGCGTTGCAGAGCCTCTCCAGGAAGAAAGGAAGGTCCGCACGACGGGCGAACCCGGCGAGCCTGGACGCGTTGTTCAGTCGCACGTCGAGGAGGCGCTCGATGCCGGTGTCTTTCAACGCTCCGAAGAACTCGGGCGCCGTCTTTTTCGTGAAACCGATCGTATAGACTTCCGTGGGATCGCCTCCCTCTCCGGGAACAGGACCGGCTGGCCGCCGTCCGCCGCGCCCTCTATCTGGATGCTACCGTCGCCCCTGATGTGCCGCAGCGTGAACCCTCGCTCCTCCAGAGCCCGCCCGACGAGTAGCCTGCGGTGGCAACGGGCGGGGTCTTCCTCGCTGCAAAGCAGGGTTACCCTGTTGCTCTGGATCTCCCTCTCCACCCTCTTTATACCATCGAGGAACGGTCGGGATCTTTCGACCAGCGCATAGTCTACCCGGCCCTTCGTATCGTAGAATGTCTCTTCTTCGGGTTTTCCGCCCAGCTCCCTGCCTAGGAACAGGTATCGGATCCCATTTCCCGACAGGATCGCTTCGATGCCGCTGGCGTTGAACTGCGGCGCATGCCTGGAGTACGGACGAGAGCGGATGTCAACCAGAACCTCGATCCTGTGCCTCTTCAACAGTGCGGCTAGCCTATCAGCCGAGTGGTTGGAATGTCCGATTGTGAACACTAGTCCCCGACACTCCGTCGACCACTGATCGCCGATGGCTAATCATCCTCCCGCAACGCGCTCCCTGTAATCTTCGGACGTTTAGGATAATCGCAAGACCGTGCTCTCCCCAGACCTTCTTTCCTGAAAACGTGCGCCACTGCAAGGAAGCTCATTGAACCTGTGTTGCCCTGCCGGGGAGGAGGAATTACTTTGGGCTATTCTTTGGCCAGATTCGCATATCGGGCTGGTTCTCTTCGTTGGAGGCGCGGAGCCTGTAGTCTAGAATGACGGGCGTCTAACGGTGGTAAGGGAGGACGCATGGCTGAGGAGATGACGCCGGGAATTCGGGAATGGCGCGGGCTCTATGAGTCGGCAGTCCGGGTCAAGGAGATCTCACCCTGGGAGTGGATGACCGAGACTGACGTCTTCGGCGTGCGGAGTCCCGAGTCGGGCGAGCTGGGATTCGTCAGCGTGATGGGATTACTTGGCGAACATTACGCTGTGAGCCTCTACCTCGGCTCCGAGGGCATCCACGGTTTTCTGGACCTC
>JAJNDJ010000303.1 GCA_021156345.1 Rubrobacteraceae bacterium
AGAAACCCTGATTGGTTCTCTTATGTGTGCTCATCTAACCTCCTGGCTAGCTGATTTTAGTCTCCAAACGTCTCCCAGACGTTACGAAAAGCGTTACGAAAGCCCTCTGTCAGAAATCTGCAAGGTAAATTGTCTCACGTCTCCCCTTGTGCGTCGCCTCCCGGTGGGCGCAGCCCGCTCAATCAGTACGGTGCTCCGGATGAAATGTATCTGCCAGGAATTCTCCGTCTACAGCGTCTTAAGGCTACCTGCACTCTAACCGATGAACGTCTCGTAGTCGTTACACAAAACCTTACGAAAGTCGTTCCTCGAATAACCTCAACCGAAAAACGCGGGAAGCAGGAGGGCTCCGATGCTAACCTTTGCCCGAGGAGGTCAAGGACGAGGCATTGCGCGAGATAGCGGCCAACTCTATCACCGAAGCGGTGCGCGATCTGTGCATCGAGGCGAACACGCGTCTGCCGCAGGAACACCTGGCCGCTCTGCAACGCGCGCTCGAAGTGGAGGAGTCGGATCTCGGACGCGAGGTGATCGAACGCCTACTAGAGAACGCCGAGGTCGCCCGCGAACGGTGCATCGCCTTCTGCCAGGACACGGGATATGCTGTGTTCTTCGTCCAGTTGGGGGGCGAAGTAAGGATCTCGGGCGGTGAAATCGGGGCCGCAATAGACGAAGGCGTCCGACGCGGCTACGAGGAGGGCTACCTCAGAAAATCCATGGTAAGGAGCCCCATAGACAGGAGGAACACGGGCGACAACACCCCTGCCGTGGTCTACTATGAACCGGCCCAGGGCGACGGCTTGAAACTCACGATGCTGGTCAAGGGCGCGGGCTGCGACAACATGAGCGCCCTCAAGATGCTCACCCCCGCGGAAGGCCTTCAGGCGATGAAGCAGTTTGTCGTCGAGACTATCGAAAGGGCCGGCCCGAACGCCAGCCCGCCGCTCACCGTTGGGGTCGGTATGGGCGGACCTTTCGAGAAGGCGGCAGTACTCGCCAAGAAAGCGCTCACCCGTCCTACTGGCGAACCTAACTCTGACCCCGAACTGGCCGCCCTCGAGCGCGAGCTACTCGACGAGATCAATGCCACAGGCATAGGACCTGCCGGCTACGGCGGCACGCAGACAGCACTCGCGGTCCACATCGAGAGCTTCCCGACCCACATCGCAGCCTTCCCCGTCGCCGTCAACCTCGACTGCCACTCCCACCGCACGGCCTCGGCCGAACTGTGAGTCCCGCGCCCATCAGGCTGGACTCGGGGCCAGCCCCGGCGCGACCCGGTTACGCGTTGGGGCCAGCCGGGCCCACGACCGCGTCGAGGATGGACCCTTACACGCCGCTCCTGATCGAACGCGGTTTGAGGGGAATGATAGGCAAGGGAGTGCGCTCCGAGACGGTGATCGACTCGATGAGGGAGCACGGTTGCGTGTACTTCGGAGCCGTCGAGGGTACGGCGGCGCTTCTGGCGGACTGCGTGAAGGAAGCCGAGGTCATCGCCTACGAAGACCTCGGGGCTGAGGCGATCCACCGCCTCTTTGTAGAAGGGTTTCCGGTAGTCGTCGTGAACGACCTCTACGGTGGCGACCTCTACCGCGAGGCCAGGGAGCGCTGGCGTCGCTGAAAGCGGTTTCCGGAAACAGCGCTGGTCAGAATTTTGGTTGCTGAGAGGGCGGCTATTTGATGGCTTCCCGGATCACGCTGTAGTCATAGGCGGCTACGATTGCCGCCAGCACGAGCAGGAGAGTTGCGAGGATCAGGATGGGTCCTAGAGATCTGGCGGTGGAAATCCCGTGCACCCGCTTCAGACCGATGGTGTGCAGATAGAAACAGTAGAAAGCAGCCAGGATGCCGGCCAGGGGTATCCAGGCTACCCCCACCGGGGCCCCTACCGCGTAGCATGAGACGCGCAAGGTGGCGGCTAGACCTTTCTGATCCCGTCCTGCGATGAGGCGGATAAAGGCGTGCAGGATGAGCACCGATGCGAAGTAGCCGGCGACTAACAATGCGGGCAAGACCACCAACGATGCGAATACGAATATCGTCAGGATGCGAATGAGCAGCCCTGCGTCCAAGGAGCCGGTTGCCACGGCGATCCCCACAGGCACGGCGAGGAAGGTGAGGCTGGCAACCACACTCGTAACCGCCGTGATCGCCGAGCAGATCAGGAAGTAGAGTATGGGCGCTCCGAGCGGCCCATCCGGCGACAACTCATCGAAGAAGCGCTGCGGTGAGAAGAGCACGGCTCGCGTAGTCGAGAGCAGGCTTGGGAAGGCCTCGTCGATCTGGAATTCGCTTGCGGCCGCCTCCGTTTCGCGGGCCGTGCTCTCTATCCCCTCTCGCAACCCCAGAGTCCTGCTCATCGAGCCTTCCGCTCGGAAGTATACGACGAGGCCCGGGTGTTAGCCCGAAGCGCCGGTCCTCTTTTCGACCTTCTCTACATATCGTTCGGGTTTCGCCTTGCGCTCCAGGCCGCTTGCTGACATGTAACGGACCTTGCCGTAGACCTCGCGTTCGGTCCAGCCCCGGTCGTGCTGGCCGAAGATCCAGGCTACATTGGCGAAGGAGTTCGGATCGCGGCCGTCGAGGAAGTACTTGTTGTTGAGGTAGAGCGTGGTCCTGTAGGCGTGCTCGGGCGTGTTCGACCACTCCAGGACCTTCTTTCCCCAGTACATCCGCATGTAGTTGTGCATGTAGCCCGTGTGGACCATCTCCTTCATCGCCGCGTTCCAGTACTCGTCGTGCGTCTCGGCGCTCTCCAACTGCTTTCTGGTGTAGGTGTGACGTGTACTCCCGCTCGTCGCCTTTGTGCTCTTCGAGCGTCTTCCTAGCCCAGCCTGGTAGGTTGGAGTACGAGTCGTAGTCGTTGTTGTAGAAGACGAAGTTCATGGACAGCTCGCGCCTCACGACGAGCTCCTCGACGAAGGACTCGATGTTGTCGAGCTTCGCGCTCGTCTTTCTAGCCTGGAGGGCGAGCCAGATCGGGGAGACGTGTCCGAAGTGTAGGTACTTGCTCATGTGCGAGACGTAGTCGGTCTGCGGCTGGTTGCGGTTCGCTTCGTAGTCCCCGAGGCCCTGTTTCAGAAAGCGGCGGAAGATCTTCTTGGCCTCCGAGTTGCCCCCCTTGTACAGGTGGCTGAGGGCGCCGACGCTACGGTCGAGGTCCATCCCATCGAGGACCTTCTCTACATCCGAGAGATCCAGGCCG
>JAJNDJ010000304.1 GCA_021156345.1 Rubrobacteraceae bacterium
GGGCGCGTCTTCGAACACGAGCATCCTGTCTCCCCTGAACGCGAACCACTGCTCGCCGGCCATCTCAACCTGTCCCGTCGAGGAGTGTGGCCAGGTACTCGGCTGGATGCAGGGCCCGCCGTTCTGTTCCGTCCAGGATCTGCTCCCTGCAACTGGTCCCCGGCGCGACGACGACCCGCTCTCCGGCCTCACGCACCGCCGGGAACAACCTCCTCTCTCCCATCTTCATCGAGACCTCGTAGTGTCCCTTCTCGTAGCCGAAGAGCCCCGCCATCCCGCAGCAACCGGAGTCCACGACCTCGACATCGGCGGAGAGACCGAGCAGACGCTCCGTGGGACCAGTCCCGACGAGCGCCTTCTGGTGGCAGTGCCCGTGCAGGAGGACAGGAGCACCTTCTCGTAGCGGAAGCTCCTCGTCGAGCTCGAGAAGCGCCTCCTCGAAGAGGCGGGTGGTTTCTGCCAGCTTCTTGACACGTTCGTCTCCGGGGAGAAGTTTCTCGTAGTCGTCGCGTAGGGTCAGGATGCAGCTCGGTTCGAGGCCGACGAGCGGTATGCCACGCTCGACGAATGGCGTAAGGAGATCCAGGTTTCGCCTGGCGTTCTCTCTCGCCTCGTCCACCAGACCCTCGGAGAGCATAGGCCTCCCGCAACAGACCACCTCTGGTAGATGTATTTTCGCTCCCGCGGCCGCGAAGAGCCTTACGGCCCCCTCTCCGACCTCGGGCCGCTGGTACTGGTTCCAGGTGTCGTTGAAGAGCGCGATCTCCACAGGTCCGGCGCCCTGCGGCAGTTCGGGGAAGCGTTTGGAGAAGGTCTTGTCAACTACGCGTGGCAACGAGCGGCGGGGATCTATGCCTGCGAGGGCGGCGGCATGGCGGGCGAGGCGCGTTCCTGCGACGGCGTTGTAGAGGGAGGGAACCAGCGCCGCAAGCGCGAGCTGCCGGCGGATGTGTCCCGCCGCTCTCTGGCGGAGAGAAAAACCGTGTTCTCTGCCGGCCTGGTAGAGGACTTCGGTCTTCATGCTCGCGACGTCAACTCGGGAGGGGCATTCTGTCTTGCACGCCTTGCATCCGACGCAGAGGTCCATGACCTCCTTCATGCGCTGTCCCGTCAGTTCTTCAGGCGGAAGAGTACCTTCGATCACGGATCTGAGCATGTTGGCCCGCGCCCTCGTGGTGTCCTGCTCGTCGAGGGTCACCATGTATGAGGGACACATTGTGCCCCCCGTCCTCTTGCGGCAGAAGCCGCTCCCATTGCACAACTCGACGGCCTTCGCGAATCCGCCCTGGTCATCGAAGGAGAGGTTCGTCTTTATGGGGAGACGCTTGCGGCCTGGGCCGATCCGCAGCTGCCGGTCCATCGGCGGAGGGTCTACGATAACGCCACGGTTCATCATCCCCTCTGGGTCGAAGAGACGCTTGACATCCGCGAAGGCGCGCAGGATCTCCCCCCCATACATCTTCTCCATAAACTCCGAACGCGAGAGGCCGTCGCCGTGCTCACCGGAGATAGACCCGCCGCAGTCGACGACGAGGTCCGCTACCTCCTCGGCGATGCGCCGCATCCGCGAGACGCCATCGGGGTCCGAGGTGTCGAGCGCTGGTCTGACGTGCAGGCATCCCACGCTGGCGTGGCCGTAGAAGCAGGCCCAGGTACCGTTCTTCTCCACTATCTCCTCGAAGCGGTCGACGAACTCCTCCAGCCGGTCCGGCGGCACGGCCGCGTCCTCCACGAAGGCGACCGGTTTCTCTTTGTCTGTAGTACCGAGCAGGAGCGGCAGGGTGGAGATCCTCAAGCCCGGCGAAACGTTCGTCCAGCTCCGCTTTCGTGCCGCTCCACTCAACGACCAGGACGGCTTTCGGATCCCCCTGTACAAAGCGGGTCGAGTCCCTGTAGACGGGGTTGGCCCTCGCGCGGCCTATCGCGACGTCGTCGAGCAACTCTATCGCCGACGGGTTCATCTGCAGGAACAGGCCCGTGGCGCGGGCCGCCGCGGAGAGAGTGTCGAACTCGAAAGAGGCCAGGGCGCGGGTTTCGGGGAGCGGACGCAGCCTGAACCCCGCGCGGGTGACCACGGCCAGCGTGCCCTCGGAGCCACAGATCAGGCGCGTGAGGTCCAGGGTCTCGGGGTCGACGAGGGCGTCGAGGCCGTAGCCGGAGACGCGACGGATCATCTTGGGGAACCTACGCTTTATCTCGTCGTTGTAGCGCTCCCCGATCTCCATGGCCCCGCGCAGCAGCCTCGCGAGCGCATCGGCGTGACGGGCGCGCCCTCTGGCCTCCTCCCTGCCGAGGGGAGCAAGCTCGACCGTCTCCCCCGAGGCGAGCATGCAGCGTAGGCCGAGGACCTGATCGGAGGTCATCCCGTAGACGAGAGAGCGCATCCCCGCCGAGTTGTTCCCGACCATACCCCCCAGGGTCGCCACGTCGGAGGTAGAGGTGTCCGCCCCGAACACGAGCCCGTGCGGCTCGACCATCGCATTGAGCTCGCCTTGCACCAGTCCAGGCTCGACGACACAACGCCGCCCTTCGAGATCTATCTCCAGCGCCCGACGCATCTCGGAGACGTCGAGGGCCAGCCCGGGGGCTGTTGCCTGCCCGGCCAGGGAGGTACCAGTGCCACGAGGCGTAATGGAGAGCCCGAGGTCGCGGGCTGCCGAGAGAGTGAGCTCCACGTCCTCTTCAGAGCGGGCGACGACGACGCCCACGGGCTTGCGGAGGTAGATGGAGGCATCCGTGGACCACATGGCGCGTGAGGCTTTATCCGTGCGTAGGTACCCTTCGAGCTTGCCGTCGAGGGCGGCGTGGAGTTGCCTCACGTCAGGTTCGGGTCTATCCGGCATGGTCCGGTCAACTTTACATGCAGAGCGGACGTGTCGCCAATTAGAGATCTCCACCTTCATCGACGAGACGGTTCAATTCTCTGGCCAGGAGGGCGAGACGGGCTTCTTTCACCAGGGGTACTTCCCTTCGGCGACGCCTGACGTTGCCAAGATCTATGTCTACGGTGATCAGGGCCTCCTCGTGGA
>JAJNDJ010000046.1 GCA_021156345.1 Rubrobacteraceae bacterium
GCATCCATCCTCTGGTCACGGTCATAGTAACTGGCCACAAACAGAGGGGTACTCGACCGCTACATAGGGTAGTAGCATGAGTATGGCTCCCCAACTTATCGAAGGTGGGCGAGACTCCAGAAGTATTACAAGTTTGATGTAAACATACTAGACAGCCCGCGTCTTGAACCTCGAAGTTCGCAACTTTGCGTCACTGTGTCCTAAAGTTCGGGCCGCATTCACCCTGAGTCGGGGAATACTCAGAAAGCGAAATCCGTCTACTTGATTTCTGCTAATCAGCCTTTTCGGAAGTGCTTTGACGAATTATCCTGAATTCCTCATAATTTGGCTTGGATACGTCTCACCATGCGGCTGCGCCTGAGCCGATCGGACCGGGGCTTTGGGGTAGATGGGCTGTCTGCGTGAACTTCCGCTTTACGGAATTCTCCGATGTACGCATGGCACCCGTCCTATGAAGAGACCTTCCTGAGGCGTGCAGGTCAGCTCTTAGTGGCGTAGGATGTTCAGCAGTTGATCGGGGGTGAGGGTGGGTCCAGAGACAGTAAGGGTGGTGAGGATGATCAAGCAGATGAACTCCGATGTCACGAACGGAGGAGCATCTTGACCCACGATGCCGTGCAACGGTGGATCGACGCTTACGTGAATGCCTGGCGCACTTACGACCCCGCGGACATAGGAGCCCTCTTCGCGGAGAAAGCCACCTACGCCTACCATCCCTACGATAGGGGCGAGGAGGTGGTGCAGGGACGCGAGGCCATCGTCGCCGACTGGCTGGAGGAGCGAGACGAACCCGGCACTTGGGAAGCGAGCTACCGCCCCCTGGTGGTCGAGGGGCAGCGGGCGGTAGCCGAGGGGACGACGAGCTACACGAACGGCGACTTCTTCTGGAACCTGTGGACGTTGCGCTTCGACGATGAGAACCGATGCGCAGAGTTCGTGGAGTGGTTCATGGTCAGGCCGCAAGACTGACTGCTTCTAAGTAGGGTCGACGACCGGCCCGCGAGGCGATCACCACAGTGGGGACTTGTCCCTGTTCACCTCCAGGTTGGCCCTGGACCTTTTCATGGAAGGCGTTTTGCCTGACGAGGAGCGCGCGGCTAGCGGGGCTGGGGCCGCCCGTATCGCAACTCCGGCCCGGACTTGTCTCGGCACTCACGGTTAGCTCGACATCTCAAAGTGGCCGACTTCGTACCTCTCTACATCCGCTATCGTGTCGCCCGTATCCTCCGCTGTGTCGCTTCGCGTACGATCTCCGATTTCCTCGCTGGCCTGCATAGCTTGCTCGCTCTCCCAAAAGGTGATGCCGATTAGCTCGCCACTCTGGCGGTTACCGAGGGCGATGAACCCTTTGAACCCTTCCTGTTGCTGTAATAGGGGCAGGACATGCTCTTTCACGTCGCGCAGTCCTTCATCCATCTGGTCGGGGGATCCCTCCAATGTACTCATCCTCGCGTGCAAGGCAGCATACCTCCTTTCTCCCGCCTGGGGAGCCCGGCGGGTGGTCCCTCTCCACTACAAGCATAATGCCACCTCCCCAAGCCCGGCGCGAACTTCTAACAGGGAAAGGTCACGCGGGAAGGGCATAACCCTGGTCCTGACGGCCAGGACTATCGGCGGAGGCAACAGAAAAGCCGGGCTGCTCTTGGAGGGGGAGATTCAGAGGGCACCCGGCTTGACGATTCATCGGATTGTAGTATCGGGGCGGACCAGAGCACATACGCCAAATGGCGTATCTTTGTATGCCAGGTGGCTACTTTCGCGGGTGTTGGGGTGGGGCGAAGAGGTTTTCGGAAGACAATCCCATGAACGATCGGCAACATGAAGGCCGCGCTCAAAGAGGCGGCCCGCCACGGGGGTCTTAGACACCTCCAGTCGCAGGTGGGGTTGTCACAGGGCGTCTGAAGTGCTGACACGCTCCGATTGTAATATCCTGGCAAAGCCAACTGGACCAAGAGAGGACAACATGAGAAGCAAACTGGCGATGGGCGGCCTGATCCTGGGCGCAGCTTGGGGAGCTTACAGGCGGCTACGCAGACCCATCTCGCTCCAGTGCAGCTACGGGCACGCCCGGACCAAGATCCTCATCATCGGCGGCGGATTCGGAGGCCTCTCTGTGGCGAGGGGGTTGGCGCGAGCGCTCCGCGGGATCGAAGATGTGGGGGTCGCCCTGGTGGATCGCATGAATTACACAACCTTCTGGCCCATGGTACCTTCGGTCATCCCAAGTAACGCTGAGGTGCGCCATGTTGCCCAATCCCTCAGACGCATCCTGAAGCCTCTGGGGGTAGAGTACTTTCAGGATGAGGTGGTAGGCGTGGACTTCGAGGCTCGCCGGGTGAAGACGGCTGGGCGCGATTACCCTTATGACTACCTTGTCCTGGCTCCGGGCAGCCGCACGACCTACTTTGGCACCCCAGGGGCGGAAGAGAACGCCATGGATGTCAAGGGTCTGCGAGACGCTTTGCGTGTACGTAACCACGTGATCGACTGCTTCGAGGAAGCCGAGCACCTCGACGACCAGGCTCCGGACGACCTCCTTACCTTCGTAGTCGTCGG
The DNA here is from genome assembly GCA_021156345.1 of Rubrobacteraceae bacterium. Next base: position 2,557 of record JAJNDJ010000046.1, read on the forward strand.
CGGGGGTCCCACCGGGGTCGAGGCCGCGGCAGACACGCACGATCTGATCTTCGACGTGCTCGAGGATGACTATCCCAACGTCGACTTCGACCGTGTGCGCGTCGTGCTGGTTAACGCCGGCGACCAGATCCTCAAAGGCCTCGATTCCTCGCTGGTAAACGCCGCCAGACGCAGGCTCGCCTCTCAGCGCATAGAGATCATCAACGACGCCAAGGTCGAAGAGGTCAGGTCTGATGCCGTGGTGATTTCAGACGGACGCACCATACCCACACAGACGACCGTATGGGCTGCCGGGATCGAGCCCCCTCCTCTGGTAGGCGACCTGGACGTGCAAGAGGACCATCGCGGAAGGATCTTCATCGACCAGTACCTGCGGGTGAAAGGCCGGCCCAGAGTCTATGCTGTTGGCGATTGCACCAGCATACAGCACGACGGACCACCGGTCCCAGCCCTCGCACAGGCCGCAGAACAGGAGGGCAAGACGGCCGCGACGAACGTTGTAGCAGAGATCAAGAACCAGGCACCCGTCGCCTTCCATTACCGCTCCGTGGGCCAGCTGGTGGATCTCGGGGAGGGTAGCGCCCTTGTCGACATCCTGGGAGTCAAGCTCGGCGGTCTGCTCGGCGCGTTCATCTGGAAGGGGGTTTATCTGTACGAGCTGGGCTACGGCCTCAACCGCGCACACGTACTCGCCGACTGGACCATCGACCTCTTCAGCCGACCGGACACCTCCAAACTCTTCGAAGACAGCTAGCAGCCGAAACCTGATGCCTGTAGCTCGAAACTAGCCCATTTGAGGGATGCGCCGCCCCATTTCCTGCGACCGTAGCGTTTAGAATACGTGTATGACCGTGTACCTGCTCTTGGGAGACGACGAAGAGAGGAAGTCGCGCGGCGTCGAGAAGTTGCGTGTCGGAAGGGCGGTCGAGGCATATGACGCCTCTGCCATAGGCCCTGAGACCCTCGTCTCGGCCTGCAACTCCTTCTCCCTTTTCGGGGAGGGACCGTTCGTAGTCTTGAAGGACCTCGACGCCTGGAATGCGGCCCAGAAGGCGGTCATTGTCGACTACCTCGAGGACCCCTCGCCCGGATCTGACCTGATCCTTCTGGGCAAGAAGCTCGGCGCCCGTGAGAGGTTGCTCACGGCGGTCAAGAACTCGGGAGAGGTCCATACCTTTGAGCAACCCACAGGCAAGGCCCTCGTCAGGTGGTTGGTCGGTCACGCGAAGAAGCTGGGCCTGGATCTCCCCGAAGACGTCGCCGAAGACCTCACCAATCGCTGCTCGGGCGACAAGATGCGCTTGCTGCAGGAGACGGAGAAGCTGGTGCTCTACGTTGGCGATGGCACCGTGACCCACGACGATGTGGCCGCCCTGTGCCCGCCCGATGTCCAGTCCAACATCTTCGCCTTCGTCGATTCCTTGGCCGCCGGGGAACAGGATAAGGCACTGAGGTTGCTGGAAGACCTGATCGCCACCGGCGAGCCTCCGCTACGTCTCACGTTCATGATCCGTCGCCAGTTCCAGCTCGTAGCCCGTGCTCGCGCCCTTATCGAACGCGGCATCCCTCGGAAGGAAATTGCGAGCCTGCTCAAGGTGCCGCCGTTTGTGGCGCGCAAGCTCGAGGAGCAGGGACGCGAGCTCGACGAGGAGGACCTGGAAGGCGCCCTGGCCCAGATCCAGGGCCTAGAGAGCGGCCTCAAAGGCGGGAGCGATCTCTCCGACGAACTCCAGGTCGAGTTGACAGTGCTCGGGCTGTCCGAGGCGTCAGCATGACCCACCAAGATACAGCCAACGTCAGGCTCGTCGAACTGCGCGCCATACCGTGAGTACACATAGCATCTGGTGCGCGATTACGCGGTGGACAAAGTTCGCACCGGCGCTTGGTCAAAGCCCGAAGCAGAGCGACGACGAACGTAGACGGGCTGCCGCCAGAAGGTCCTGCCACGCGCAACCACTTCCTCTATTCGGTCAGGGACGATGCAGCGAGCGCCGAAGTCGGCACCTTACGGTTCGCGCTCAGCACCTCCAGAAGGGATCTACTGCATTGCGTATCACTAGTGATGCGCAGTGATCTCCTGAAACTAATGCAGCTCCATTGCTAGCACGCACATGGCTTCGTCATAATGTTCAGCCCAGACCTCTTCCTGGCTACCCTCTGGAGCCCTTTGCCAATCCTCGAGCCTCGAAGGGCCGGCCTCGTGTGAGAAGTGCACCCGGTGTAGCACCTCCCAAAGGTGCGGGTGGTGCACCCTCATGCGCTCTAAAACGGAGTGCATCTCGTGGTCGCCCTCGGGCTCTGAGAGCCTCTTCAACGCCTCCTCTTTGGCCTGGTGGTCACCTTCGCCCATGGTCTTCTCCCTTCATTGACCATCGTCCGTAAGTGTTCGTTAGGATGCTGGTCGTCTCCATCGCAGCGCCTAATCTGCGAGGAACACACCAACCAGGATCGCCATGGCAGCGACCAGGAGTGCTATGGACAGGTAGGCCAATCCCCTGGACCGTTCCGTGCTACCGCTTGCGGTCAGGGCTCCGAACGCGGCGAAGCCGAACCAGGCCACGGCGTTCAGCGTATCGCGATCGATGACCGCAGCGATAGCTCCGACGAGCCACAGCGCCGTCGCTATCCACATGAAGAGCCTGAAGCGTTGACTGCCTGTTCCTCTACTTCTGCCCATCTTCTAACCCTCCGGGTACCTGGCTGGGACACCGTAAGTATTTCATCTTCTGCGCTCTCCTGCTTCGACGGACCCGCGGCGCAGTCGAGGATCTTGCGCTTGAGATCGCCTGGCGTCAGGGCGAACATCCTGACGTATTCGTCCTTCGATCGCCCCCAGGGAACGACCTCGTCCAGGTTGGGAATGGAGCTTACTCGCCCCGGTTGCCCGCGAGTGCCTTGTCGAGGCGGCTGATCTTGCGGGCAGCCCTGTTCGGATGGATTATGCCTTTGCCCGCGGCTTTGTCGTACTCCCTCTGGGACTCGTCCCGGATGCGGCGGGCCTCCCCTTCGTCCCCCGAATCGACGGCCCTGTAGAAGCTCTTGGAGAGGTTGCGAAGGCGGGTCCTGACGCCCTTGTTGTGGGCGCCACGCTTGACGCTCTGCTTGTCGCGTTTAGATGGTGCGGGCACGCTGGCTCCTCAGATCTGATACTTGTCCGACCGGAAGAATGTAACACAAGTAGAGCAAAGGGACAATCATGATAGAATCTCCCGGTGAAAAACATCGAGCGTACCCGCAATTTCTGCATAATAGCGCACATAGACCACGGCAAGAGCACCCTCGCAGACAGGCTACTCGACATAACAGAGGCCGTCCCCGAACGAGACCGGATGGACCAGATCCTCGACACCATGGACCTGGAGCGCGAACGTGGCATCACGATCAAGGCCCAGGCCGTGCGTGTCCTCTACAACAGGGAAGACGGCGAGTACAACCTGAACCTGATCGATACGCCTGGCCACGTAGACTTCGCCTACGAGGTCTCGCGCGCCATAGCGGCCTGTGAAGGCGCGCTCCTCATCGTAGACGCGAGCCAGGGCATACAGGCCCAGACCCTCGCGAATCTCTATCTGGCGATGGAGCACGACCTCGAGATAATACCCGTGCTCAATAAGATAGACCTCCCAATAGCCGATGTTCCGTCCGTCACAGAAGAGATCGTTGAGCTGCTCGGCGTGGAAGAAGAGGAGATTATCAAGATCTCCGCCAAGACCGGCGAGAACGTAACCGGCGTGCTCGACGCGATCGTGGACCGCGTCCCTGCGCCGCAAACCGAGAACGATGAGACGCGGGCCCTCATCTTCGACTCCCTCTACGACCCTTACCGCGGCGTCATCTCACTGGCGCGTCTGTTCGACGGTGAGCTGAAGAAGGGCGACAGGGTCAGGGCGATGGGGAGCGAAGAGCACTTCGAGCTTCTGGAGGTCGGTTGCTACTCACCGAAACCCACGGCTCTCCCCGTACTCGGAACGGGCGAGGTAGGAGGCTCTCCCCGTACTCGGAACGGGCGAGGTAGGATATGTGATCGCAGGCCTCAAAGACATCGAAGCCCTGCGCGTCGGCGATACGGTCACGCGGGTGCAAAGGCCTGCCTCAGAACCGCTACCAGGCTACGCGAAGGCGTTGCCCACTGTCTTCTCTGGCCTATATCCTACGGAGGGTGACGACTTCGAACGCCTCAGGGAGGCCCTCTCCAAGCTGCAGCTAAACGACGCTTCGCTCTTCTTCGAGCCCGAGAACTCCAGGATGGGCTTCGGGTTCAGGTGCGGTTTTCTAGGGTTGTTGCACATGGAGATCATCCAGGAGCGACTCGAGCGCGAGTTCGACCTCGATCTCATTGCCTCCCGGGCGACCGTGATCTGCCCCAAAGAGTACGTGGGGGCCGTGATGGGACTCTGCCACGAGAGACGCGGGGTCTCGGTAGGGATGGAGTACATCTCGACCCGCAGGGTGCAGCTCACCTACGACTTGCCACTGGCCGAGATCATCACGGACTTCTTCGATGCCATGAAGAGTCGCACGAAGGGCTACGCCTCCTACGACTACGAGCAGCTTGGCTACGAGCCTTCCGACCTGGTGAAGGTCGAGGTCCTCGTCTCTGGTGACACCGTGGACGCGCTCTCCATCATCGTCCACCGTGATAAGTCTTACCAGCGCGGCCGGGCACTCGTCGAGAAGCTCAAAGAGTTGATCCCACGCCAGCAGTTCGAGGTGCCAGTGCAGGCCACGATGGGCAAGCGCGTGATCGCGCGCGAGACCGTTCGCGCCTATCGCAAAGACGTTACTGCCAAATGCTACGGCGGAGACATAACCCGCAAACGCAAGCTGCTCGAGCAACAGAAAAAGGGCAAGCGCCGCATGAAGCAGGTCGGGAGCGTGGAGATACCACAGGAGGCCTTCCTGGCGGCGCTGCGTATTTGAGAGCATCTCAGCAAACTGCAGCGGCTAGTCATCACGGCGGCTCCGCCGCCTTTGAGCAAGTCAACCAGAGCGCGCCTACAGGAAGCTGAAATGCTGATTTGGGAGAACCCGCACCCATGTTAAAATCACCAGCGATATGAGGCACCTCGAGCTTTCAGAAAGGCAACGCGAGCTACTGCTCAAAACGCTGGAGATCTACATCTCCACGGGCGCCCCTGTCGGTAGCCATGCCCTGTCCGAGGAGTTGGATGCGAGCAGTTCCACGATCCGTGCGGAGCTGGCCCACCTCGAGTCCCTGGGCCTGCTAGACCATCCGCACACGTCGGCCGGAAGGGTCCCTACGGACAGTGGCTACCGCTACTACGTCGACGCCCTGATGGAAGCGAACTCGAGAGATGAGACGGCGTTTGAAGCCCTCGAAGGTTACGGCAACGTGGACGAGCTGCTACGTGGCGTCTCGGAGGGTATGAGCGAGGTGACCAGCCTTCTGGCCGTGGTCGCCGGGCCGACCGTCCTCGGCGAGTCGCCCGCCCGTGTCGACTTTTTGCCTCTTGGCGAAGGCAGGCTCCTGCTCGTTGTATCGATGGAGAGCGGCGCCTCTTCGAGCGCCGCGATCACACTCCCCATCCCCGTTGAGGATGATGAATTGCGCCACATCTTCGCAGCCCTCAACTCCTGGCTGGGAGGTCGTCCTCTCGGCACCGACCTTGAGCTCAGGCTCGCTGCCCGCACGGCGCTCTCGGACCACGACCCTATGACAGTGGGAGCCGTCCTGGAGGCCGTAGGCGCGCTGGGAAGGGCGACGGAGCGCGGGGTCTTCATCCAGGGTGCCTCGGCCCTCCTTAGCCGCCTGGACGACCTCGACCCTGGCAGCCTCTCGGCCGTGATAGAGGTCTTCGAGCGCCGGCGCTGGTTGCTGCGTCTGATGGGCGACGCCCTCCGTCGCTCCGTTTCGAGCAGCGGAGTCGTCGTCTCCATCGGCACGGAGAGCGGGTTCCTGAACCTGACGGGCACGAGCCTCGTGGCCTCGGCCTACAGCCACCACGAGCGGCCATACGGGGTTGTCAGCCTGATCGGCCCGAAGCGGATGGACTACGACGCCGCCATAACGACGGTCCGCTCGGCCGCGGAGGCCCTTACCAACTGTCTGGACGCCAGGTTCTAGTTGGCAACCAAGCGCGATTACTACGAGATTCTGGGCGTGTCCAGGGAAGCGTCGGACGCAGAGATCAAGAAATCTTACCGTCGCCTCGCCCGCTCCCACCACCCCGACGCGAACCCAGGCGACCACGAAGCCGAAGAACGCTTCAAGGAGCTCACCGAGGCCTACGAGGT
>JAJNDJ010000305.1 GCA_021156345.1 Rubrobacteraceae bacterium
CGTGGCGCTCCAGATGGCCGAGGCCTTGAGGGCCGCGCACGAGCGCGACGTCATCCACCGCGACATAAAGCCCCACAACATCCTGATCACAGGTCTCGGAGACGTAAAGGTCACGGACTTCGGCATAGCCCGGGCGGCGGCGTCTTCGACCATGACGAGGACAGGCCACATCCTGGGTACGGCCCACTACATCTCGCCCGAGCAGGCGATGGGCGAGCCTGTCGGTCCGGCGAGCGACCTCTACTCGCTCGGGGTAGTCCTCTACGAGATGCTCACAGGCGAACTTCCCTTCGACGCTGAGACCCCCCTGGGGATCGCGATGAAGCACGTCAACGGTCACCTGCGTCAGCCGAAGGAACTCAACCCTACGGTGCCAGACGGGATAAACGCCATAACGCTCAGGTTGCTCGCCAAGAACCCCGAAGACCGCTACGCCAGCGACGAGGAGCTCATAGAAGACCTCGAGCGCGTCTGTGCCGGGCTCGACCCCTCCGGAACGACGACGGAGATGGTGCCCCACGCTGCTGCCGCGACCACGCGCCTCAAGCCCCCACCTCCGCAAAGGACTGGCCGCAACAAGGTGCGGCGTAGGAGGTCTGCGCCAGTGCTGCTCGCCATCCTCGCGCTCCTGCTCCTCGCTGCACTCACCTGGACCGGATACTTCCTTCTTCAGGACCGGCTGGACGGCAATGCGGCGCCGCAGATAGGCGTCCCGGATCTGGTTGGCATGAGCCTGGATGGCGCCCGCGAGAAGGTAGGGAACGATTTCGAGGTCGAGGTCGCAAAGAGCGTCTCCGGCGAGAGACCCGTCGACACCATACTCGGCCAGAGTCCCGGCACTGGAAAGGCGGAGAAAGGCTCGACGATCTCGGTCGACGTCGTCGGGACGCGGGTGTCGGATGTGCCCGACGTGGTGGGCTCGGGGCGCGCTGAGGCGGAGCGGGTACTGAAGGACGCCGGCTTCGAGGTCCAGGTCGACGAGCGGGAGAGCTCCTTCGATGACCAGAACCGGGTCATGGGCCAGGATCCATCGGGCGGTACGCCAGCTGAGGTGGGATCAGGGGTGACCATCACCGTCGGTACCGGCCCTTCGAGCGTGCCGGTCCCGCGGCTGTACGGGAAAACCCCGGCGCAGGCGGATTCTGTACTCCAGGGAGCAGGCCTGAGTTTGGGTACCGTTAGCCGGGACTACAACAGTGACGTTGCACAGGGCAGTATCTACTTCCAGAACCCCTCAGGAGGGGAGAACGTGGAGCCCGGAACCGCGGTCGCCGTCGCCGTCAGCCTGGGTCCGGAGCAGGTCGAAGTCCCTGAGGTCTACGGCCTGAGCGTGGCCGCGGCACAGACGGCACTCTCCAACGCCGGGCTGAACTCCACCCCCATCGAGGTCGAGGGTGACGAGCCGGCAGGCACCGCGCTCGCGACGGACCCAAGGGTCGGCGCGTTGCTGGATCCAGGCTCCACCGTGAGCCTCTTCTACAGCGCAGGTCCCCCTCCCACCACAACGGCGTCCCCCGATGCCTCATCGAACAACTCAGAACCATCGCAAGGCTCCGAACAGGGGGGCCAGGACGAAGGGAATACCGACGCGAAACCCGCCGACAGACAACCGGCCGATAGACCACAAAGCAACGATGGCACTCAGGATAACAGTGGAACAGACAGCAGTAGTCAAGGCAGTAGCGGTCAGGGCAGTAGTGGTCAAGGTAGTAGTGGTCAGGGCAGTAGTGGATCTGGTGACGGCGTAGGGTTGGGCACGAACGGGTCCCAGGGATCAGGAAGCAGGAAGCTCGACCACAAGGATGGGAAACTCTCCGGGGGAGTTCGCCCGGATCCTGACGCTCTCATGTGCCTGGTCGTTTTCCATGCCTGGAGTCTATACGAGATCCGAATCCGGCGGGGGCTCAGAAGGGCCGTGATAAAATCACGGAGCATGAAGAGACCATATGACATTCACATTCGTGGAGGGAGTCACCATGTCAGATCCCATACCCAAAGACGGAGAAACTGAGGCCGGAGCCTCAGAGGGGATCGCCGATGAACCCCTGCTCGACAGGCTACCGCCCGAGGATCTACCCGAGGAGTTGCTCCTGCGGCGTCTCGGGAGGCTCGACACCAGGCGCGCGCTCGCCGAGATCTGCAGGAACGTGCCTGCCCTCGAAGAGATCCTTCTTCCACAGATCCCACCCGAGACCTTCGAAGCCCTTGAAGGTTTCTCCCCGGAGAGACTGGAAGAACTCAAGCAGGCCCACACCACCGAGGGCTTGCTGCTGGCCGCCCTCAGCGCGGAAGAGGAGCCCGAAGAGGGCGTCGTCGGAGCGCTCGTGGCCGCCTGGCGGGAGGAGAGAGGCGAGGCCGAGAAGCGGGCCTCCGAGGATGCGCGTGTCAGGGATCTGGAAGCCGAACTGGAGCGCCTGAAGCAGGACAACGAGCGGCTCTCTTTCGGAGCCAGGGCCGCCAAAGAGAGGGCCGCCGCCCTCGCTGTAGAGGTCGAGGTCCTTACCGGCGAACGCACGGACACCTCCGAGCTGGTCAGGAAAGCAGAGGAGAGGGCAGCCTCGGCGTTGGACCTGCGGGGCCAGCTCGACGAGCGCATCGAGACCCTCGAAAGGCGCAGCGCCCAGCTCGAGAAGGCGCTGGAAGGCGAGCGCTCGGCCTACTCCAGGGCGGCCGAGCGCGTCGAGGAGTTGCATGAGGAGCTTGGGCGCGTGGTCGAGGAGCGTGACAGGATAAGGAACGCCCTGCAGGACGCCCGCTTTACCGACCGAGGCTTCGGAGAGCTCCTGGTGCGGGCTATAAAGAACGAGGTCGCGGCCCTGCCAGCTTCGCTGGAAAGCACCGCGCAGGCCGCCCGCCTGATGGAGTTCATGGGCAAGGTGCTCCAGTCGCACGCCGACTTGCGCAGCCCAGGGGAACAGGGCCACAGGACC
>JAJNDJ010000047.1 GCA_021156345.1 Rubrobacteraceae bacterium
ACCCTCATAAAACGCCTGACGCTCGTTGTGGAGGGAGGGGAGATCCTGAAGGTCTTCTATCCTGTGTTCCCACCGGGCAGGAACGCCGAAGATGTCCTGGGTTGGCTCACCGAACGTAGCGTGAGCTAGAGAGGAAGTGTAGATGAATCCCTTCGCGACCGATACTCTGAAGAAGAGGCTGGCGGAGCTCGAACAGATCCTCGCCCCCCACGGTAGCGCGCTCGTCGCCTTCTCCGGCGGGGTCGACTCCTCGCTCGCCCTCGCCGCCGCAGCGAGGGCTTTGCCGAAAGACAGGGTCCTCGCTGTTACATCGAACAACGAGACTTATCTTCCTTCGGAGTTGGATCTCGCGCGGGAGTTCGCCGAATCTCTCGGGGTGGAGCACCTCGTCGTAAATACCCGCGAGCTCGACAACCCGGACTACGCGAGCAACCCCACGAACCGCTGCTACTTCTGCAAGAGCACGCTCTACTCGGACCTGGCTAAGCTCGCAGAACAGAAAGGTTACGCCTGCGTCGTTGACGGGGCGAACAAGGACGACGAGGGTGACTACCGTCCGGGCAGAAGAGCCGCCAGAGAGATCGGGGTCGTCTCCGTGCTCTCGGAGGCCGGGATGTCCAAGGCCGAGGTCAGGGAACTAGCCAGGTACCTTGGTCTGCCGACGTGGGACAAGCCGGCTCTCGCGTGCCTGTCGAGCCGTTTCCCGTATGGGCAGGAGATCACACCCGAGAAGCTCTCCCAGGTCGCGCGCGCCGAGGAGTTTATGCGCAGGGAGGGCTTTTTGCAGGTCCGTGTCAGGCATCACGGGGAGATAGCCCGCCTCGAAGTCGGCCCCGAGGAGCTCGAAAGGGCCTTCGCCATGAGGGAGGAGATCTCCACCGAACTCCGTGAGGCAGGCTTTCTCTACGTCACCCTCGACCTCGCAGGCTACAAGTCAGGAAGCCTGAACGCCGCCCTGAAGAAGGGCAGGAGCAAGAAAGCCCTTCCCCTCATCTCCTCGTAGAGTATGGACGGCGTAGAGGGCCCGCTACTCGCCCTCACCCTCGTCTTGATGTTCGCGGGCCTGCTGGGAAGCGTCCTGCCTGGTCTTCCTGGCGTAACGCTCATATTTCTGTCAGCCCTCGTCTACGCCGTCCTCACGGCCTTTCGCACCGTCGGAGTCGCGATCCTCGTAGTCCTCTTCATATTCGCCGCGATCGCCCTCCTTGCCGACTTCGTCGCCACCTCATACGGCGCCCGCCGCTTCGGGGCTAGCAACTGGGGGACCCTGGGTGGGGCCGTCGGCGGCATCGCCGGCGCCCTGATCGGGCTCCTCTTCCTCGGCATCGGCTCCCTGTTCGGCCTCATCCTCGGTACCATCGCAGGCGTCTTCATCGGCGAGTATCTAAGGCGCGAGCGGCAAGGCGACCAGCAAGAAACCCAACCTACACAGGCCGACTGGCGCCGCGCCTCGCGCGCAGCAGGAGGCGTGCTCGTCGGCTACCTGACCTCAGCCGTCATTCAGGGGCTACTCGGCCTCGCCAGCGTAGTAGTCTTCGTGCTGGCGGTCTTGTATTGACATTTCAGCCAGCACGCGAAAGCTGACTAGCTATCTTCTTCGCGACGGTGTTCGCGGAGGAAACCTTCGAGCTCCTTGGCGAGTTCATCGCCGGAGGGCAGGTTGCGCGGGCCCTGATCTGCCTGGGAGTCGAAGCGTTCTTCGAGCATCCTGACGTAGGAGGAGAGATCGGAGTCCTGGGAGACGGCCACCGAGACTTGCTCCTGATAGGTGTCGGCAGTGCTTTCGAGGTCGGCGGTATCTACATCCATGTCGAGCAGGCCCGAGAGCTTGTCCAAGAGGGCGAGGGCAGCGGGGGCAGAAGGGACGGCGGGCAGGTAGTGCGGGACGGAGGCCCAGAAGCTCACCGAGGGCAGCCCGCCGTCGGCGCACGCGCGGTGCAGTACGCCGGTGATGCCCGTCGGCCCCTCGTAGCGAGAGGCGGAGAGGCCAAGAGATTCGACCAGGGCGGCGTCCTGGGAGTTGGCGGAGACCGAGACGGGACGCGAATGCGGCACGTCTGCGAGCAGGGCTCCCATCGTTACCACGAGCTCCACGTTCAACGCTTTAGCCAGCTCGACGACCGCCGTGGAGAAAGTGCGCCACCGGAAGTTGGGCTCCGGTCCCGTAAGCAGGACGGCCCCACGGCCACCGGCGGCTTGTAGCCTCGACTCCGTCGCCGAGAGCATGTTCTCGGGCCATTCGATCTCGCGCGTCACGCCGTTGACCAGCTTGACCTGGGGGCGCGTGGTCTGGAAATCGAAGAACTCCTCGCCGTCAAAACCGCCGAAACGCCGCGCGTCCCACGAGCTGGCCACGGCCCCGACGGCGACGCTCGCCGCGTCGGCGGCGTCGTTCCAGCCCGTGAAGCCGGCGATGAGAACAGGCCGCTCCAGCTCGGGCCTCCAGTCGATGTCGATGTGTCGTATATCCATAGAGCAAGCTTACCACGCGGCAAGCGACGATCCGAAAGCGACCCCTCTACACGAAGGAGCACTCCAGGCCAAGGGCGTGCTGCAGGCGCCGCAGGTACTCGTACTCGGGGATCTCACGGGCCCCCAGCCGGGCGAGGTGGGAGTTCTGGATCTGGCAGTCGAGAAGCTCGTATCCGCGTTCCTGCAGCCGGTTCACCAGGTAGACCAAGCAGACCTTGGAGGCGTCCCTCATGCGGGTGAACATCGACTCGCCCATGAACGCACCGCCAAGAGTGACCCCGTAGAGTCCGCCTGCAAGCTCGCCGCCGGCGTACGCCTCGACGCTGTGGGCTTTACCTGCGTGGTGCAGCCTGATGTAAGCGTCGATGATCTCCGAGTTGATCCAGGTCTCCTCCCTGTCGGCGCACGACCTTATTACACCATCGAAGTCCTCGTCCACACGCACTTCGAAGATCTGTTTGCGGATCACACGCCCCAGGGAGCGGGGGACGTGCAAGTCTTCGAACTGGAGCACGCTTCGCGGGTCGGAGCGGTAGAACTCGACGCGCCCGTAGGCATCCGCCATCGGGAAGGCGCCTGCCCTGTAGCACGTTTCGAGGATCTCCGTCGTCAGCTTCATGGGCCTATGGTACAGTCGCCCGGCCCTACCAGGACGGCAATCGCCCGTCAGGCGCCATCTAGTCTACGTCGTCCATCCCAGATGCGTAAACCGCTCCTGGAGGTGCGGAGATCTGGCCGCAGTGGATTCCCGCTTGCGCGGGAATGACGGATGCACTCATGCTGGGAGGAAGTGGACAGGAGTCGAACGCGCCAATGAGGTCGTAAACCGCGGAAGTGATCATGTGGATCCTGAATGAGTCTGGGTCAGAGGCCAGATCTCACCGACCTTCTCACCGTGAAGGCCGCGCACGTCGGAGACCGCCTCGGGCACCTGGACGCTCATGCCGCCAAGCGCGGCGAGCGCCGCAGGACGCACGGCCCTGACCGCTCCGTCTGAGACCTTGAGCGCCATCCCCCAGCCGTCCTGGCTCCCGACAGCGAGCACGGCCTCGGCCCCTCCCTTGACGAGGAGGTCCGCCGACTCCATAAGTTCCGTGTCGAACCTTCCCGTGCCTGCAACCATAAAGGGATGCTCCCGCATCGCGTCCCTGATGCGCAGGGCTGAAAGGGCGAGTTCGTCAGGAATGGCGTTGCCCGTGGCGAAGCGGGCGAGGCCCTTCGCAAAGCTCCGCAGCGGCAGGGCGAAGGCGGGGACGCCACAGTCGTCGACGGCGACGAGCACCTCGTCCTCCCGCAGGCCGCAGACCTCGGCGATGAGACCGAGTATGCGGCGTTGGAGCGGGTGAGCGGGGTCGCGGTATGTGGCGGTCTCGTAGCCCTCGTAGACGCAGACGGCGAGCATCCCCGCGTGCTTGCCAGAGCAATTGCCGTGGATCGGACGCGGCTCTTGGCCGCTGCGGATCAGCCCGTCCGCCTCGGGTTCGTGCAGCGGCAGATGGGCGCCGCTCTGCAGGTCTTCCTCGGTCAGGCCGGCCTTCTCCAGGATAGAATTGACGGCGGCGAGGTGAGGCTCCTCGGCGTTGTGCGAGGCGCAGGCTACGGCGAGCTCTCTGTCCGTCAGCCCCAAAGCGTCGGCGGCCCCCGAGAGGACGAGCGGCAGCGCCTGGAACGGCTTGGCCGAGGAGCGGGCGTAGATGTAGACCTCCGGGTCGCCGACGGCCCTGAGCACGTTACCATCGGGGTCGCAGACAGCGAGACGCCCGCGGTGGACGCTCTCGAGCAGCGCGCCGCGTGTAACGGCCGCGAGTGGTGCATCCTCGGCCAGACCGGCGTCGCCTGGGACCTGGCTACTCATCCGAGAGGCGGATGATATGTAGGGACAGCAGGTCGTGGGCAACCCGCATCCTGCCCATCGCGACGGAGAAGTCGCCGCCGGCCAGGTACTGACGCCCCTCCCTGACAAGGGCACGTAGCTTCTCGATCAGTTCGTCGTCTTTGCCGCCAGGACTCCCACCCCGCAGGCTTGCTTCGACCATGCCCAGCATTGTGTCGGTCCTCGGGCTCGCTATCCACATCGCGAGGATCGCGATGTCCATGTAGCTGTCGATCCTGAGCAGGTGCGCCGTCCTAAGCGCCGCGCCGACTCTCGCCCCCGCCTTCACGGGAACCACCGCCTGATGTTCTCCGAGAGAATCCCTGACAGGGCCTCCTCAGGCACCCCAGCGGCCTCGGCCGCCGCGAGGATGGCGTGCAGCGTCGATGGCAAGTCGCCATAGGGTATGTCCGACCCGTAAACGATGCGGGATGGGTCCATGGAGGAGCAGAGCTCGTACAGGTCTTTGGCCTGTACAACGGAGGTCTCGAACAATACGTTCTGGTGCCCCTCGAAGGCATGGGCGGCAGAGAGTACCTCCACCATCGCCGAGTGGCCGAGAATCAGGCGCAGCCCAGGATGCGCTTCGACCGTCGGCAGGAGAGGCTCGACGATCCTCTGCATGGCGAATCCGGCGTGGATCAGGACCGGTAGATCTATCGCCGCCGCCATCCCGAACAGGCGCACGACTCGCGGGTCGTCGAGCTCGAACTTCTGCGAGACGGGATGGAGCTTGAGGCCCATAAAGCCGCGCTCCACGCAGCGCCCGAACTCCCTGTCGTAATCGAGGTGCGGGTTGAGCCGAAAGAAAGGTATGAAAGCGGATGGGTACTCCTCGTACGCGTTCCAGACGACATCGTTCGGGCCCGAGTAGTCGTCGCGGGCGTTCGGATCGTTCAGGGGAAAGACTATGCTCTTCTTCACCCCTGCGGCCTCCATGCGCTCCCGCATACCGTCTCCGGTCATCGTCCTGCCGTCGATGTCTGACCCGATGTGAGCGTGGGCGTCGAAGACCTCGACGCCAGCAGGGATCTGCCCCTGCACCCAGGACCAGATAGAGGCCAAAGCCCCGCCCGTAAGCGCCTCGATGTCATGCTCCATCCGCAAAGCGACCGCCGATCCCAGACCAACAGCCGTGAAATGTTACCAGGGGGGGTTCGACGTTGCTAAAGGAAGCCGCAGGGGCTCTGTTTCGAACTCTACTGCTGAGAGGCAACCTGCTCCCGTACGAACGTCTCTAGGCTCGTTGGCGGAACACGGAAGGTAAGGGAGATCTCGTCCATCTCGATCGCCGAGTCGGACAGTTCCCACGTATTTTTGGAACCCTTTTGCGAGATTTGGATGAGCTTCGGAGAACTCTACTGAGGAATCTAGGCGTTTTCGTTCCGTTGGAGGGTGAGCATCGAGACGCGGGGGCCGTCGACGCTCTTTACCTGCATTGTGGCGCCGTCGGCCTCGACGGTGTCGCCGGTCTCCGGCGGGCGTCCGAGGGAGCCGAGGATATAGCCGCCTATGGTGTCGAAGTCCTCGTGGGGCAGGTCCAGTTCGAAGCGCTCGTTCACGTCGGTAATGGGGATGCGGCCGTCGACGGCGTAAAGGTGGTCACTGATCTTCTCGATGGCCGGCTCGCCCTCGTCGAACTCGTCCTGGATCTCACCGACTATCTCCTCGACGATGTCTTCTATGGTGATGAGCCCCTCGACGCTCCCCCACTCGTCGATGACGATAGCCATCTGCAGTGTACGGGTCTGGAACTCTTTGAGGATCTCCTCGATGCGCTTGTTCTCGGGTACGACCAGGCACTCCCTGATGATCGAGCCTATGTCGAAGTCCTCGGGGCTCTCGCGGGCGGCCCGAAACAGGTCCTTTACGTGTACTGCGCCGAGGATGTGGTCGAGGTCTTCCTCGTAGGCGGGGTAGCGCGTATATCGCCCGTAGACGGCGGCGTCGACCAGTTCGGGGAGCGGGGCGTCGCTCGGGAGAGCCTCTATGTCGGGCCTCGGGACCATGATCTCGCGTGCCACCCTGTCACCGAAGTCGAAGACCTTGTTCAGGTAGTCACGCTCCTCGGGCTCGAGCACGCCAGAGGCGGTCGAGGAGGAGATCATGATCCTCAGCTCCTCCTCGGAGTGGGCCTCCATCTCCTCCCCGAGCCTGATGCCCCAGGGCCTCAAGACG